>CAVGKZ010000001.1:0-8107 GCA_963630025.1 bacterium
CCTTTTCAGACTAACAAAGATTTTTGCTTAATCCACACGCTTTTGCAGGTGACCCGAATAAGTTGGTATGATTTCGTACCAACTTATTCTTTTCACTGTCGCTTGCTTATACCAAGTGGCTTATCAAGTCTTCGCGGTTGCCGGGCAGCATGTCGATGACTGGTATTTCAATCATGGTGTAGCATCCGGGCTGGAGACGCATGGATGCACGCGCCACATTGACGAGAACCTGACCGGTAAGTGCCGGGTTGTTGATGCTCATGTTGAACTCCAGTCGCTGGTTCTGCGTCTTTCCGCTCACGCCCTTGCGCACAAGGTTGACTCCGTGTCCCATATCGCGCACTGCGTCTACCGACTCCACTGCGAACACGTGTGTCTCGTCGCTTGCGAAATACGGGTCGGCCTTTATCTCCTTGGTCACTTCTTCAAGACTTGCACCGTCTTCAAGTTCAACATACACCATTCTGCGGTGTATGCCTTCGCCCAAAGGAATTGTCACCGACAGAGCGTTCTTCACTCCCTCCTTTGATTTCACGCAAACGGAGTGTCCCATGGACATTCCGGGACCGAAGTTGGTGTAGCTGAGTCCCTTTGGTGCAAGGCTCTGCATGAGGGTGCGCACGATGGAGTCTGATCCCGGGTCCCATCCGGCGGCAATCACCGATACGGCGTTGTTGGCCTTGCACACAGGCATTAGGCTGGCGCGGTATTGGCAGATGCTTGTATGGATGTCGAAACTGTCAACAGTGTTGATGCCGAGCGGCAATATCTTCTTCGCATATTCCTCGCAACTGCGTGTTGGAGTGGCGAGTATGGCCACGTCAACCTTTCCCAGTTCGGTTATGTCCTTAACCACTTTGTAGTCGTTCAACTCTGCTGGCTTGTTTTCAGCACCGTTTCTGCGCACGATACCTGCAATCTCGAAGTCATCAGCGGCCTCAAGAGCCTGCACGGTGTAGCGTCCTATGTTGCCGTAACCTACTACGGCTGCTCTGATTTTGTCCATTTCTTTTTGTCGTTGTTTGATGTGTTATTAGGTTTAATTCTCTGCAAAAATAGCCATTTCGCATGAGAAAACGGTTGTGCAACGGACAAAATGTTTCAAAAAAGAGTCGTAGACCTTACCTTTTGACAGGCTCTTGGCGGTGTTTGTTTTTATGGTTTCCTCTTTGCGTCCCTGTGGATGGAGCGGCTATTCAGCAATTCTTTCGAGCCAAAACTGTGTGCATGGCATCGAATCGGAACGGAGTTGCGCAACCTGGTTTTCAGACTGACCCATAAAAAGAGCTTGGTGCAGTTCGAATAAAGGCAAACGTTATTCTTTTACCATCACTAAAAACGAAAAGAGACAAAAGAAAAGCCGTTGGAACTGAATCCAACGGCCTTCCCTTTGTCTTACTGTAATGTCGTAACTGATTATTCAGCAACTGCGCTGTCAGCAACTGCGCTGTCAGCAACTGCGCTATCAGCAACTGCGCTGTCAGCGATTGCGCTGTCAGAAACCTCTACAGAATCGCTGTCAACAGGAGCACCCTGCTGAGTCTTGTTACCACAAGATGCGAACGAAATAGCTGCTACAGCTACGAACATAAACACTAACTTTTTCATCTTCTTTGCTTTTTAAATCTGTAAAACGATCATTTGTTTATTAAAACGATGCAAAGGTAAGCGTTTTTTCAATACGTTGTTCTCTTTTTTGCGTATTTTTTGCAGTTTCTTTTGTAACTTTTCTGCAAATACCTGTTGTACAGTGATATATAAGGGTGTTAAAAGTACAAGAAAAGAATGATGATACCGCTTGTATGGAGGATAAAAACGAGTGTCATGTATGCTCGTTGGTGCGCCATTGGTCGCTGTTAGAGATTCAATCACCGTACTATTCGTGCTCAAAAACAAGCGAAGATGGAGGGTATAGTATGACCGTCTATATATAATAAGGTATAGAAGTAAGGGAGAAACATGTGCGTTAGCGATGGAGGAACATGTATGTTAGTAATGGAGGAACAGGAACGTTACGCGGCTTCGCCCTTTGCTTGTTGGTGGAATATTGCTACCTTTGTCCGATACAAGCAAAAGACATTATGCCCAATAAATACGGTGAGTTGTGGAAAAGACTTGCCACGATATACGGTGAAAGCGAGGCCAAGGCCATAGCGAGACGGGTGTTTGAAACCCGTTTTGGGTTGTCGTTGGCCGACATATACTGCGGGAAGGCCGACTGTTTGGCAGGAAATGAAGTCGAAAAACTGGAACTTATGGCCGACAGACTGGTCAAGGGCGAACCTGTGCAGTATGTTCTTGGAGTGGAAACGTTTGGTGGACGCGACTTCAATGTAGCCCCGGGCGTGCTCATTCCCCGTCCGGAAACGGAGGAACTGTGCTCGCTCATTGCGAAAGAGTGGGGGAGCCGCACCGTTTCAAAGGCCGATGGGAAGCAACTTAGTCACCCAACAGATATACTTGACATCGGCACCGGTAGCGGTTGCATAGCCGTGACGCTGGCTCTGGATGTTGAGAACGCTGCCGTTACGGCATGGGACATTTCGCCCAAAGCCCTCGATGTGGCACGCGGCAATGCGCAGAGTCTCGGTGCAAGTGTGACGTTTGAGGAGCGCGATGCACTGCATCTGCCGCACGACACGGAGCGTTGGGACATAATAGTAAGCAATCCTCCTTATATATGTGATAAGGAAAAGGCTGATATGGAGCGCAACGTGCTTGACCACGAACCGCATCTGGCGTTGTTTGTGCCTGACGACAATCCTCTTCTCTTCTACCGCGCCATAGCCGAATATGGGGCTGCTGCCTTGAAACCTGGTGGACAACTGTGGTTTGAAGTCAATGCCGCATACGCCGAAGATACGTCAAGGATGCTAAAGGAGGTCGGCTATGAGGAGACATCCATACTGACCGACTGTTTCGGACGGCAACGATTCGTAAGGGCAATGAAGAGTTGCTTGCGCACAGATGTGGAGGTTTAGTTTGCGCAAGCAGCGAGGGAAATATAATCGAAAAGAATTTTGTTTTTAACCGCCATTTAGCAACATCATATAATCCATTATGAAAGAAACGACCGAACAGGAAGCCTTGTCAAAGCTGGCTGCCCTGTGCTCCAGATCAGAACACTGCTCCTATGACATGACTGTGAAAATGGAGCGGTGGAGACTGGATAGTGAGGCACAGGCGCGGGTGTTGAAACGTCTTGTGGACGGCAGATACATTGACGATAGGCGGTTTGCCCAGGCTTTTGCGCTCGACAAGGTGCGCTACGACAAGTGGGGACGGCGCAAGGTGGAACAGGCGTTATGGGCGAAACGCATTGATGAGACTATAAGGCGCGACGTGCTCGACAGTATAGACCAAGATGAATATGCAAAGGTGTTGCGTCCATTGTTGCAAAGCAAGAGCCGCAGCGTCAAGGCCGGCAGTGACTATGAGAAAAGGATGAAGTTGGTGCGTTTTGCTATCGGACGCGGTTTCGACATGGACACCATAAACCGATGTCTTGATATGGAGGAAGATACGGATGAAATGGATGAGTGGTAGGATATGGAGCCGACTGCTCGACGTAGTGTCACCGCGCTCCTGTCAAGTGTGCGGAGTGCGGTTGTCCATTTCTGAATGGGGCATCTGCGCAGCTTGCAACCGCCATCTGCCGCGCACTGGTTTTGTTCTTACGCCGCAAGACAACGAGTTGGCGCGTGAGTTTTGGGGACTGGCCGACGTGGATAGGGCTGCTTCTTTGTTTTATTTCACTCCAAAATCGGACACGGCCCGCTTGATATATGCCCTCAAATACTTCTCCCGACCGGACATAGGTATCACTCTTGGCAGGATTATGGCTACGGAGTTTGCTCCTCACGGTTTCTTCGACGGGGTGGATGTGCTCCTGCCTGTGCCGCTCACCCGACGGCGCAGGCGACAGAGAGGCTACAATCAGAGCGAGCACATCGCCCAAGGTATAAGCGACGTGACAGGGATACCCGTGGATACGGTTTCACTCTTGCGCACTAAATATTCGGTAAGCCAGACACATCTCAGTTGGCGAGAGAAGAAAGACAATGTGGCCGACTCGTTCAGTCTGTCTCCCAAAGCTGACCTTGACGGCAAGCACGTGATGGTAGTGGACGACATTATCACGTCGGGATCCACCGTGTTGTCATGCATAACGGCCATTGCCGAACGGAAAGTAAAGGCTGTGAGCGTCATTTCGTTAGGCTTTACAAAAACCTAGAAATAGGAAATAGACTGATTACCGATTCTTTTCATATTGCTTATGCAAAAACACGAAGCGGAGCAACAGGAAATTGATGGGAACGACAACCACCATGACCGCGATTGGAGCCAACCATTCGCCCAATCCCATCCAAAGAAACAGGTTGAGCAGACCAATCTCCAGCAGATAGTTGATGGCGTGGCTGCCCACAAAACCTGCGGCATTCTTCTTTGAAGGGTGCTTGCGGAAAGTGAAAAAGGTGGTCATTGCGTAGTTGAACACCAGACCAACACAATAGCCTATGCTGTATGACACGTTCGGGCCGGCATAAAGCATGGCCAAGCAGTATGCCCCATAGTGCACAAGACTCGAAAGAGTGCCCGTGATGCCAAAGCGGAACACGCGCCAAAACTCGTCCTTGAGCTGCCGCTTGGTGTATTTCATTCGAGAATCTCCTGGATATTGTATAGCGGACGGTTCTTCACTTCCTTATAAATCTTTCCGATATAAACTCCTACGATGCCGATGCATATCAGGTTGAGGCCGCCGATGAGCCAGATGCTCAGTATGACCGAAGCCCATCCGGGAACAGCTGTTCCGGCCACTATGGCATGCACCACATACACTCCGATGCACAGACAAATAAGGATGAAGAGCAGCCCGAGGTAGATGATTCCGTATATCGGTTTGACCGAAAACGACGTGATGCCATCGAGAGCGAGGTTGAGCATCTTGCCCAATGTGTATTTCGACGACCCTGCGGAACGTTCGCTGATGGTGTCGTTCACGGTTGTGGAGTTGAGTCCGATGGTCGGTATTATGCCGCGCAGATACAGATTCTTCTCCTTGTACTTTGACAACATCTCCAGCGCGCGGCGACTCATGAAGCGGAAGTCGGCGTGGTTGTATATGCTGTTGACCCCCATCTTGGCCTGCAACTTATAGAAAGCCACGGCGGAAAGACGCTTGAGCAGAGGGTCGGCGGTGCGCGAAACCTTCACTCCGTACACAATGTCGTATCCCTTTTCGTAGTCGTCTATCATCTGCGGTATGGCTTTCAGGTCGTCCTGAAGGTCGGCATCGATGGTGATGGCTGCGTCGACACGGTCTTTGGCCACCATCATTCCTGCCATTATCGCACTCTGATGTCCCACGTTGTGGGCGAGGTTGACGCCGTGCACAAACTTGTTTTCCTTGTGCAGACGACTTATTATCTCCCAAGTATGGTCGCGGCTTCCGTCGTTGACAAACAGGAAAAAGCTGTCTTCCGTTATCTTTTTGTCCTTGATCAGCTGGGTGAAAAGCTCTGTCAGCCTCTTCACAGACGACTCAAGCACCTCCTCTTCGTTGTAGCAGGGCGACACGATGGCAAGTCTTATCATAGCTCTTTCTTCTTTAGTTCTACAAACTCCTCGAACGTTATGAATTCGCAACCACGGTTGAGCAGCATCTTTATGAGTCGGTCGAGCCGTTGGAACATCTGCTCGCCGCTGTGGTTCTTGATGATGAACGGCATCTTGAACTCCGGGTGTTCCTTCAATGCGAAGAACTCCCAGGGATGGAAATAGGTTACGAAATAGCCGTCGTGTTTCACCACACGGCGCACCATGGCGTGATATAAACATTCGGGAAGATTGTGCAGCGACAGCCAGAACAGCGGAAATCTGACTATGGGTGTCACCGAGGCCGGTATCTGCATCACGCTGCCTTTCATAAACCAAGTGCGCGGCGAGTTGAGGTGCATATACCTGCCGGGTATAAACGCGGGGTTGAGCGAAGAGTTGTATGTGTAGCCCATGCGCTCTATCTCCTCATCGCTCACGGGGAACATCCTTGGCTGCCGATAGCCATAGGCCACTCTGCCTGTAGCGTGCTCCAGCGTCTCCTTTGACTCTCTCACGTCGGTGGCTTTGGGTTGCCAGTGGTCCACACCGTGGCAAGCCACCTCGTGCCCCTCGTCCATGATGCGCTGTATCACCTCGGGTGCGTGCTTTACGAAATTGGCTGTGCAGAAGAATGTGGCTCGCACATGGTTCTGCTTCAGACAGTCGAGTATGCGGTTGGTGCCATAAACGGACACCTTCATTCCCTCTTCGAGTGAGAAGTCCACACCGTGCTCGCGTGGCACGTCAAACTCCTCGGTGTCAAAGCTCAATAGTATCTTTGCTTTGTCCATTCGCTGTTGTTTCTGTTTGTCTGCTAATATTAGGCAAAGTTACACCAAAAAAACGGTAACGCAAAATAAGTACTGATTTAGTAATGTTTGCTGATTACGTGGATTTTAGCTAATTTTGCCACCCTCAACATTAAGCGATATACAAAAGATGGACAGTGCAAATGCCAACAAGGGCGCGTTTTTGGTGCGCGCCAAACGTTTTTTCGAGCGACCTTTCTTTAGCGATCCACGCACATTGTTGTGGCTGTGGCTGCTTTTGGGCTTGGTTTCTTCGCTCATGAAGTTTCACAAGTGCAACAACTTCCTTATCTTTAAATATGTCTTTTGGCATGCCTTCGACGGTCTTTCGCTCTACGCTCCATACCCGTTGGAGTATGGCGACACCAACCACTACGGCCCTTTCTTCAGTCTTGTCATTGCTCCGTTTGCCGTATTGCCCCATCCCCTTGGACTCATATTCTGGCACGTGCTCATGGCTTTGGCCTTGTTTGTGGCCATACGCAAGCTGCCTATGGCGCAGGGCAAGCAGATATTCATCTATTGGTTTTGCGCCCACGAACTGCTCACCGCACTGTTCATGAGCCAGTTCAACATCATCATTGCTGCCATCATCGTGGCTTCGTTCTACTGTATTGAAAAGGAGAAAGATGCCACCGCCGCCTGCTTCATTATGATTGGCACCTTCGTAAAGCTGTATGGCATCGTTGGTCTGGCCTTTTTCTTCTTCTCAAAGCATAAGGTGAGATTCATTGCCGCACTGATAGGGTGGGCTGCCGTGTTCTTTGTACTGCCAATGCTGATAAGTAGTCCGGAGTATATCGTAGACCAGTATAAAGAATGGTATCTGAGCCTGAGCGAAAAGAATATGGACAATATGTTCAGCGGCGGCACCAACCAGTCGCTTTTAGGCTTGGTGCGCAAGATTTCTCACGTGGCCACCTATTCCGACCTGTGGCTCATCGTGCCTGGAATCCTTGCTTTCTGCTATCCTTACCTGCGTTTTGGCCAGTGGCGCAATCTCGCTTTCCGCTATGCGTTCCTTGCTTCCACACTCATGTTTGTGGTGTTGTTCAGCACTGGCAGCGAGTCGAGCACCTATATCATAGCCCTTCTTGGTGTAGCTATATGGTATGTCACCGCTCCGTGGAAGCGCAACCGTTGGGACATAGCTCTCATGGTGTTTGCCTTTATCCTCACGAGTATGTCGCCGAGCGACCTCTTTCCGGCATTCATCCGCAAGAACTATGTGCAGCCATACGCCCTGAAAGCGTTGCCATGCGTGCTGGTGTGGTTTAAGCTCATCTACGAAATGGCAACCAAAGACTACGCCGACAAGACCTCTTCGCCTTCGTCCGTGACTGCCTAAAGCCTGGCTGCCACTTGGCGGAAACATTTAAAGAACCCATCTGTTAAATGTGCAAACAATGTCTTTTCAACAGGAACGAAATGTTGAGGAGACACAATGCCTCGCTGCGCCCGAGAATGTTTGTTTGGGTTTTACCTTGAGGGGCGAGGACGCAGCGCCTACTAAGACTTCCCTAATCCCTGGGACTTGGGCTTCGTTTACTTTCCTCGTGTCATGCGCCATGGCTTTGCCTCGCTGCCTACTGAGTAATGTTCAAAAAATAACTTCCACAAGTTTGCTGATGCACATTCTGTAGTTTTTCATGCCCTGTCTTTTTGTCGTTTTTGCGACTTCTTTTCAGTCACATAGC
>CAVGKZ010000002.1:0-35673 GCA_963630025.1 bacterium
AGCGAAGGAATTTACTTTCCGCTTAAAAAGTGGGTACAACAAATTGGACAGCCTATTTTGAAAATACCGTTTTAGAGGCTCGGCTGTGGCAAATGGTGTGGCAAATGGCGCGGATTTGTGGGTTTTGGGGTGCGGATGCACCACTTTTGGGTGACAACTCATGCAGTTGTGATGCGCAAACGACCCATTTGCGAAGTGCAAACATGCGGGTTTTGAGGCAAAACAAGACTGCTTCCGTCGCCTTTTGTAGGGTTTGGGGCGATGGAGAAATAATGTACAAAATGTATGTTACTGCATTACAGGTGGTTGCAAAAATCGCTAAAAACTAGTGTTTTCGCATCCCCCATCGGAGACCGGTGGCGAAAATGCGAGTATTTCGCCCCAAAAATGTAAAAGTATTTATTGCACACTGACGCTGCTTTAGGGGAATGAAACAAACGAAAAGCCCCATATGGCCATGGCGGAGCATTGACCATGTGGGGCTTTTCTTACTCTTGCGGCTTACTCTGTAAGCGGCTATTTTATATACTTGATTTTGCCCTCGTCGCGCGGCTTTGCCTCAGGGGTCTCGTCGGGATAGCCTATGGCTATGATGTAGTTAATCTTGTAGTCGTCGGGAATGTCGAGCTTGTCGATGTATGGCTTGGCCTCTTCCGACGTGGCGAGGAAGCGCACGGGGCCGCCGAGGCAGCACGTGCCGAGGCCCAAAGACTGCGCCGCCAGTATCATGTTCTCGCCCATAAGGCCGGCGTCAACGTCGGCGCCGCCCTTCTTGGGCGTGGCTATCACTATGATGTTGGGCGCGTTGCGGAACATGTTCTTGAAGTTGGGGTCGCGGGAGACCATGTCGGGGTTGGCTTTCTTGAACACCTCGGTGACGCCCTTTATCCACTCCTGGTTCTCGACCACCCTCACCTGCCACTTCTGCGAGTTCATGCCGTTGGGCGCGTTGATGCCGCACTTGGCCACCGTGGCCAGCTTCTCGTGCTCCACGGGCTTGTCGAGATACTTCCTCACCGACCTGCGCTGCATTATGGTGTTTATCACTTCGTTGGTCAACGTCTCGCTTTGGGCGCAAGCCATGGTTGGCAACAGCATCGCCATGGCCAGTACTGCCAATGTCTTCTTCATTCTCTTTTCTGCGTTTTATGGTTGTGGGTGGTTATATGAATTACCACCGTAAAATTGTTTAATGTTGGAGAGATGGCCTACGGAGTCGTTCCGGCGGCCTTGCCGGCACTGTCTATCTGCTTCTTTATCTCGGCCATCTTCCTTAGCCTCACCATGTCGTATGTCCGATCGTGGCTGTCAACGAAATTGAAGAGCGAGAAAGCCCGTTCGAGGAGCGAGACCCGTTCGGGAACTGACACCAGGGCTGTCTCGGCATAGTACAACTCGGCGAGCATCTCCAGCCGGGGCAGCCGTTCGGCAGGGTTGTAACGCTGCATCGAGTCCATTATGTCGTCCACCGACGCAGTGTGGTAGAACGTGTAGGGCCCCACATACTGGTTGTACATACGCTCCAGTTCGTCTTTGCGCTCCTTCAAGTCCTTGCGTTTGAGCAGTTCGAGAGCCTCGAAAAACTCTCGGACAAGCCGCATTATATAGTCTCTCTCAAGCATTTCGAATAAGGGTTTGTTTCGGCAAAGATATGAAAAAGATTGCTTTACGCCTCTTTCTGCCGTACGCCCATGCGGGCTTCAACCACATTTATCACATAGTCGCCCAGCTTTTCGCACTCGCTCACTATGTCCATATACATTGTGCCTATGGCATAGGTGTACTCGTGGTTGTTCACGTCGTTGATGTTCTGGCTCTTGAGCTGGTTGCGATAGTTGTTTATCTCGTTCTCGATGTTGAACGAGCGGTTGGCGTCGAAATTGTCCTTGCGGCCGAGCAGCAGGGCATTCATCTGCGAAAGGCTGTCGTCGGTAAGCTCGAACATCTGGTTTATGTGCTCATACTGCTTCTCGGTGAAGTCTTCCTTGCCGGCCACCTTGCGGTTGATGGTGCGCGCAATGTTGTAGCAACTGTCGCCGATGCTCTCCAGTTCCGATATCTCGCGCAGCATGGCGCGTATCTTCGCCTTCGTGTCGTCGCTCAGATGGGCGTCGCTCACACTGTCGAGATACTTCGCAATCTCTATTTCCATGTTGTCGGTGATACTCTCATACTTCTCAATGCGCGTGAACAGCTTGGTGAAAGCGGCATCGTTGGTCACGCCGAGCAGCTCCCTGACAAGGCTGAACATCCTCTGTATGCGCTCGCCAAACGACTGTATCTCTTTCTGAGCCTCCAGTACAGACAGCTCCGGAGTCTTCATGATAGAGTTGCCACCGATGTATCTCAGTCGGAACTCCTCCTCATCGTCCTTGGCGCGCGGCTTGATGATGCTGCAAACGAGCTTTTCTATCTGCGGGATGAACCATATCAGAATAAAGGTGTTGCACAGGTTGAACGTGGTGTGGAATGCGGCGAGCACCATCGAAAGCTTTGTCGCGTTCTGCAAGCCGTGAGATGCCGGGTCGTAATGCACCAGGCCGCACACCATGTTGACGAACGGATAGAACAAGCAGAGCACCCATATCACGCCAAAGATGTTGAACACGAGATGGCTCATGGCTGCACGCCTTGCTTGCACGTTGGCTCCCAGCGCAGCCAGATTGGCCGTAAGCGTGGTGCCGATGTTCTCTCCCATCACCAGAGCGATGCCCAAATATATGGGCAGCACACCGCTTGAGCACAGCACCATGGTGATGGCCATGAGCGCAGCCGACGACTGAAGTATGCAAGTGAGAATGGTTCCTATAAGCAGGAACACGAGTATGGTCAGGTAACTTTGCGCATCCCACGAAAGGAAGAAGTTCACAAGGTCGCTGTTGTGGCTCAAATCCATCTCGTTGCCTGTGGCGCTGAGCATGGCCAGAGCATAGAACATGAACGCTATACCGAAAAGGAAGTCGCCCAGATAGCGGTGCTTACGGGTATAGATGAGCAATATGGCGAGCACAAACGCCGGATAAACGAAGTTGGAGATGTTAAAAGAAAAGCCCAAACTCATTATCCATGCTGTGAGGGTTGTGCCGATGTTGGCTCCCATGATTACGGATATGGCTTGGGCAAGGGTGAGAAGTCCGGCGTTGACAAACGACACGGTCATCACTGTTGTGGCGGTGGAGGACTGCACAGAGGCGGTTACGAACAGGCCCGTGAGCATTCCTGTGAAGCGGTTTTTGGTCATCGTACCCAGAATGTGGCGCAGTTGCGAACCAGCCATCTTCTGTAACGCTTCGCTCATCACTTTCATTCCGTAGATAAGCAGAGCCAATGCTCCGATAATCTTAAAAAATATCCAAATCGACATATTTAGTTATAATTGTTTATGCGTGCGTCACGCATTGTCGTAAAAAGGGAGTAACTTTACGTTCACTAACCTTATAATTGTAACAACAATGGAACAAGTAATACAAATACGTTGCAAAAATAGCAAAAAAATCAAAGACGTACGCATCGGAAGTACACTTTCTGAAATTTTCAGAGAGTTCGATATCGACATGAAATACGGCCCTGTGAGCGCAAAAGTGAATAACAAAGAGGTGGGCATGCACTTCCGCGTCTACCACAACAAGGACGTAGAGTTTCTCGACCTGCACTCCAAGTCGGGTCAGCGCACATATATCCGCACTCTCTTCTTCGTGCTTTGCAAGGCGGTGCACGACCTCTACCCCAACGGATTTGTGTGCATCGACATACCTGTGTCCAACGGCTACTACTGCGAAATGAATATCGGACACGCCATTACCGACGAGGACGTCGACCGCATCAGAACGCACATGCAGAAGATAATAGACGCCAAGCTGCCAATACGCCGCCACGAATGTCCCACAGAAGAGGCCATCAAGCTGTTTGAGTCGATGGGACACGAGTCGAAGGTCAAGCTGCTGAAGAGCATAGGCACGCTGTATGCCACATACTACGACATAGACGGCTACTTCGACTACTACTACAGTTCGCTTCTAACCAACACTTCCGAACTGAAACTCTTCGGTCTGGAGCGCATGTACGACGGGCTTCTGCTGCGCGTGCCGTCCACCGAAGACCCGTCAAAGCTCGTGCCCAAGGTGCGCCAGGACAAGATGTTCGACATATTCAAAGAGCACCACCAGTGGCAGTCGCTGCTTGGACTGCGCACGATAGGCGACCTGAACGACGCTGTGGACAAGGGCATGACCACACCGCTCATCAACCTTTCGGAGGCGTTGCAGGAGAAAAAGATTGCGAGGATTGCCGACACGATAGCCGACAGGCGCGACGACGTGCGCATGGTGCTCATTGCCGGACCCTCGTCGAGCGGCAAGACCACCACGTGCAAGCGCTTGTCGATACAACTGCTTGCGAGCGGACTGCGCCCCGTGCCCATTTCGCTCGACGACTACTTCGTTGACCGAGAGAAAACGCCAAAGGCCGCCAACGGCGACTACGACTTTGAGAGCCTCTATGCCCTCGACCTGCCGCTGCTCAACTCGCAGATGAACGCCCTCTTTGCCGGCGACGAGGTGGAACTGCCCAAATATAACTTCCAGACTGGCCGTAGCGAGCGCAGCGGTCAACGGTTGCGACTCGGCAAGGACGACGTTCTCGTGGTGGAAGGCATTCATGCACTCAACCCAGAACTGACTTCGCAGGTGCCTGACAGCCGCAAGTTCCGCGTGTATGCCTCCGCACTGACCTCCATACTGATTGATTTGCACAACTATGTGCCCACAACCGACAACCGGCTGCTGCGCCGCATCATACGCGACTACAAGTATCGTGGCGTGAGTGCGCAGGAAACCATACGCAGGTGGCCGTCGGTGCGCGCCGGAGAGTCGAAATGGATTTTCCCGTACCAGGAAAACGCCGACGCAATGTTCAACACGGCCATGCTCTTTGAACTTGCTGTAATCAAGACCCAGGCGGAACCGCTGCTCGAACTGGTACCCGAGAACCGCGAGGAGTACAGCGAAGCTTGCCGTCTACTGAAGTTCTTGAAGTATTTCCGCCCCATACCGTACAAAACCGTGCCGCAGACATCGCTGCTCCGCGAGTTTCTTGGCGGCAGCTCGTTCAAGTATTAGACGAACTTATAGAACACCCCACGGCTTACAGTTTTTCGGCTTATCAGAAAGCGACGCCCGCTCCGTGCCTCCAAAGGCTTCGGAACGGGCGTCGCTTTTGCCATTTATCGTTGTCTTGCGCTTTTTGTGTTGCCGCTTATCGTTTTCCGGAAAGAAAAAGGCCTATTGCAGATATCCCAACCAGCGCAATATGTCGTTGAGATTGGCCACCACCATGAGCAAAATCAGCAGGCCGAAGCCCACATACTCGGCGTAGAGCATGAACTTTTCGCTCGGTTTGCGGCGCGTAATCATCTCATAGAGCAGGAAGAGCACGTGGCCTCCGTCGAGCACAGGGATGGGCAGAATGTTCATGAACGCGAGGATGATGCTCAAGAAAGCGGTCATCTTCCAGAACATATACCAGTCCCACACAGGCGGGAACAGGCTGCCGATAGCTCCGAAACCGCCCAGCGACTTTGCTCCATCGGCCGAGAACACGTACTTCATGTCGTCAACATATCCGGCCAACACGTTCATCCCATACTTGACTCCGGCGGGGAAACTCTCGAAGAAGCCGTACTCCTTGGTCACCGGCTCATACATATCCACCAGCGACTTAGGCGCAAAGCCCAGCTTGAGGTCGGCTGAAAGCACCACGGAAACTGTGTCGCACACAGCCTCCTTGCCGCTCCTTTCCACCACAACCGTGGCCTGGCGCACCTTCATACTGTCGGCAGCTGTGGTAGCTGTGGCCATCACGTCGGCGAGCTTGGCCGTTTCAAAGGTGAAATCGTTCCACGATGCCACCGCCTTTCCGTTGATTCCCACGATGCGGTCGCCACGTTTCATGCCGGCCTTTGCCGCCGCTGAACCCGGCATAACGCTGTCAACCACCGAGGGAATGAGCGGCCTAACAAACGCAGGTTCAGCCTTGAGCATGTTGAGCATGTTGAGTTCGCCGGGCAAAGAGATGCTCATCGGCTTGCCGTCGCGGACGATGTCCACACGGTTTGCTTCGGAGAGGCTTCTGTAAAGGTCGGCATCGAAGCTCTTGAACTTGGCTTTGTCAGTGCCAACGAGTATGTCGCCGTCACGGAAACCGTAGCTCTTGGCCTCCTGATTGAAGGACATACCATTGGTCATGTTGGCCACGGGTATGTAAGAGTCGCCCCAGTGGAACAGTATCATGGAGTAGATGAACAGCGCCAACAGGAAGTTGACGAGCACACCGCCTATCATCACGAGCAGTCTTTGCCACGCCGGTTTGGCGCGAAACTCCCACTCCTGCACCGGCTGCTTCATCTGCTCGGTGTCGAAGCTCTCGTCTATCATGCCTGAAATCTTGCAGTAGCCGCCCAGCGGCAACCATCCCAAACCGTAGGTGGTTTGACTATTCTTCGGTTTAAACTCAAACAGATGGAACCAAGGGTCGAAAAACAGGTAGAACTTCTCTACCCTGATTCCGAAAAGCCTTGCGAAAAAGAAGTGTCCTCCCTCGTGGAGCAACACAAGTATGGATATTGCAAGCATGAACTGCAATGCCCTGATCAAGAAAATCTCCATTTTGTTGTCTTGTTGGTTTCGTTATCGTTTGCCGTCATGGCCTGTCTGTGTTGTTTGTCTCACATTGTCTTATTGCCCCATTGCCATCAGTTCCGATGCTATCCGCCTGGCTTCACGGTCGGTAGCCACATACGTATCGTATGACGGCGACGCGTCGTACGACACCCTGGCCATGGTCTTCTCTATAACGTCCGCCATCTGCACGAAGCCGCACCGTCCTTCGAGGAAGCCACGGTTCACTATCTCGTTGGCCGCATTGACTATACACGGCATGTTACCGCCCCGGTTGATGGCTTCAAAGGCCAGTGCGAGGCAGCGGAACTTGGCGGTGTCGGGGCGGAAGAACTCGAGCGGCTGCTTGAAAAGGTCGAGCCTTTCGGTGGAAAGCGGCAGCCTTTCGGGGTAGGAGAGGGCATACTGTATCGGCAACCGCATGTCCGGCGTGCCCAGCTGTGCCTTTACCGCACCGTCCTTGAACTGTACGGCGCTGTGAACGATTGACTGGGGATGCACAAGTACCTCGATTTTGTCCGGGGAAACGCCGAACAGCCACTTGGCTTCGATTACTTCAAAGCCCTTGTTCATCATGGTCGCACTGTCTATCGTTATCTTCGCGCCCATGCTCCATGTTGGGTGGCGCAAGGCGTCATCCTTGGTCACGGTGGCCAAGCGGTCGGCTGTGAAGTTGCGGAACGGCCCTCCGCTGGCGGTGAGCAGTATCTTCTCTATCTCGGCATGCTCTCCCGTGAGGCACTGGAATATGGCCGAATGCTCGCTATCCACGGGTATTATGGCCGAGCGATACTTCCCGGCCAACTGGCATATCAGTTCGCCGGCCACAACGAGCGTCTCCTTGTTGGCCAGGCAGATGGTTTTGCGAGCCTTGATGGCGTGGATGGTGGGCGAAAGTCCGGCAAAACCCACCATTGCGGTGAGCACTGTGTCAATCGGGCCGGACTCCACGATGTCGTCAAGGGCACTGCTTCCGGCATACACCTTGATGTCCGGCTCGTCGGCGAGCAGATCTTTCAGCTTCTCGTAGTGCGCCTCGTTGGCTATCACCACGGCGGCAGGCTTGAACTTGCGAGCCTGCTGGGCCAGCAGCTCCACCTGGTTGTTGGCCGTAAGGCAATACACCTCATATCTGTCGGCGTGCTCCTCAATCACTTTGAGAGCCTGTGTACCTATCGAACCCGTTGAGCCGAGTATGGCTATTTGTTTTTTCTTCATCACAGTCAGTTGGTGTTCAGATGTCGGTAAGCCCTTCGGGCAAACGCATCCGTATTGTTTTCGACGCCTTGTCGGCCGCCACGACAAGCTCGTCCTGGGCAGGTATGAGCATTCCGTTGTCGAGTTCAAACAGCGTGTTGGCCGTTGTCGTGTCGATGGCGGCTATGTGGCCGACGCACTTGCCCGACTTGTCGTCCACAACCGCGAAACCGGCAAGTTCCGAACAGGTCATATCCGCATCGCTGCTGTCGGAGAGGCTTCTGGGAAAGTACACGTCGCACCCCGTAAGTTCGGCTGCGCGCTGCTGAGAGTCAATGCCGCAGAACTTCACGAGAGCCGTTTCGCTGCCGTGAAAGCGGTATTCCTCCATGAAGAACGGCACGAGAATCCCGTCGATGCACAGCACTACGTAGTCGGCATCCACGCGGTCAAACACGTCATCGTCGAAGCGCAGCGTCACCTCTCCGGCCACTCCGTGCGGTTTTCCCAAGCGTCCTATCTTGTAAACGTCGTCCTGTCTTATCATTGTCGGCTGCTGCTCTTGTCTGTAAGTCCGTCGGCATGCGTCATTCTATACGCTCTATTTTCGCGCCCAAGTCGTTGAGCCGGTGCTCAATATCCTCGTATCCGCGGTCTATTTGTTCTATGTTGTCGATGCGGCTGTTGCCGCTTGCGCTCATTGCGGCAATGAGTAGTGCTATGCCGGCGCGTATGTCGGGACTCGCCATGCGGCCTCCTCTCAGGCGTATCTTGTGGTCATGGCCTACGACAACCGCCCGGTGGGGGTCGCAGAGTATTATCTGTGCGCCCATATCTATCAGCTTGTCAACGAAGAACAGGCGGCTTTCAAACATCTTTTGGTGGAAGAGAACGCTGCCGCGCGCCTGGGTTGCCACCACTATAAGCACCGATATGAGGTCGGGAGTCAGCCCCGGCCACGGCGCATCTGCCAGAGTCATGATCGTGCCGTCGATGAATGTTTCCACGTTCAGGTGGCTTTGCTGTGGAACAACGAGGTCATCGCCCTCCACATCTATACGCACTCCGAGCCGCCGGAAGGCATCTGGTATTATTCCGAGGTTGCGCAGCGACACGTCCTTTATCCTTATTCCGTTGCCAACCATGGCTGCCATGCCTATGAACGAGCCAACTTCAATCATGTCGGGCAGCACCCTGTGCTCCGCGCCGTGCAGACTTTTGACGCCCACGATGGTCAGCAGATTGCTGCCTATACCGCTTATGCGTCCGCCCATGCGGTTGATGAGGTGGCACAGTTGCTGTATGTAGGGTTCGCAGGCGGCGTTATATATAGTGGTGGTTCCCTCTGCAAACACCGCCGCCATGATGATATTCGCCGTGCCGGTGATTGACGCTTCGTCCAAAAGCATGTAGCATCCGGCGAGTTTCTTGGCCGCTATCTCATAGACATTGCGCCCGTCAACGTGGTGAAAATCAGCTCCGAGCATCTTGAACCCGAGAAAATGCGTGTCCAACCTGCGCCGTCCTATCTTGTCGCCGCCCGGTTTGGCTATCACCGCCTTGCCGAAGCGAGCCAGCAGAGGGCCTATCATGAGCACACTGCCACGCAGAGAGGAGCACTTGCGCACAAACTCGTCGCTCTCCAGATAGCCGAGGTCGATGTGCTCGGCGCAGAACGAATAGTCGTTGCGCGCCAGCCGCTCCACCTTCACCCCCATGTCCTTGAGCAACTGTATGAGGTTGTTTATGTCGCGAATGTCGGGTATATTGCTGATAACCACCTTTTCGGCGGTGAGCAGCGAGGCACATATCACTTCGAGAGCCTCGTTTTTGGCTCCCTGCGGAGTGATGGTTCCGCTCAGTGCGTGTCCGCCTTCTATGAGGAAAGATGCCATGTGGTATGTCTTTTTGTGGTCAGTAGTCCAGTGGGAGATTACTTTCTCCTTTTCCTCTTCATGGGTTCGGGAGCCATGACGGTGTCGAGTTTCTGAAATCTGAAAGAGCCGAGGTCGAGCTGTATCTTGCCGTCAGTGAAGCGTGCCAGGTCATCGGCCACCTTCTCGTCGTCCATCGAGCCGTGACCCCATGTGGCCAGGTCGCGCTTCATGTGGTTGGCCGTAAGCCTGGCCAACTCGTCGCGTTCCGGCCCTTCGGGCATGGTCTTCAGTCTGGCGAACACCTCTTCCAGCAGCCGTCCGTAGTGGCGCAGGTGAACGTGTTCGTCCTTTTGCGGTCTAGCCATCGGTTTCGGGCGTGCCATTATCTTCTCCGCCTGCGACACGTCGAACGGCCAGTCGATGTCCAGTTGTTTGCGGCTTATCACGTAGAGGTGGTCCCACAGCGTCTGCTGGTAGTTCTCGTTTTCGCGTATCTGCGGTGTCTTGGCCTCCATCATCCTCACGATGGCCTCGGCGCACGCCTGTCTCTGCCGTCTGTCCTTGATGGTTGTGGCAAAGCCCACCATGTTTTGTATCTCACGGCCGTATTCCGGCATGATCAGAGGTTCGCGCTGAGTGTTGTAGTCCAGTCCGTTTATGTTCATTGGTTATATGTTTCTTGGGTGTGGAATGTGGTGATTGCAAAGTTCGGCCCCACTTCCGCCGACCGTATCGGTCGCTATAAGAGTTTCTTGGGAGTCTTCGCCACGAAGTCTTTCAGGTAGAACGGCACAAAGTATGCCACATCTTCCGTCTGTTGCCTTGCCATGCGCCTTTCAGCCAGGGGCTGCATCCACTTGGCCAGCGGTTTTATGCCGTCGATGAAGTGGGCGTTGGGGTGGCTGATGATGTCCTTGCACTTGTCGGCGCCGTTGCCGAAGAAATACATCGGGTGGCTGTCGAGCCACTCCTTGTAGGTGTTTTCGTCAACCACGTCGGCTGTTGTCTCGCGCACGGCGTGCAGCCCACGGTCGTATACGGCGGCATACACCTCCATGCGGCGCGCGTCTATCATGGGGCAGAGCAGAGCGTCGTCCTCCAGCTCGGCATGCCCCAGCAGCACTGGAGTACACAGCAGTTCCAGTGTGGGCACGGCTATGAGCGGAATGTTCAGTCCATAGCAAACTCCCTTGGCCATTGACACTCCGATACGCAGCCCCGTGTAAGAGCCGGGACCACAGCTTACGGCCACAGCATCAACGGGTATGGCATGGCTGTCGGCAAACGACAGTGCCTCGTCTACGAATGTTCCGAGCTTCACGGCATGATTGGGTCCGCTGAAGTCTTCGGTGTTGAATATGCATGCTCCGTCTTCGCTCACGGCAACCGAGCACACGTCCGTACTTGTCTCAATGTGTAGAATGCACGACATAGGTTCAGAATATGGTGAAAGCTTTGCGTGTGGAAAGCTTCAAATACGCTGTTTTGTTTGCAAAGACAATGCGTGCAACCGGCAAAACAGTTCATCAGCAAACTTCCGGCCGCAGTTTGTCTTTTGCAAAGGTACGATATTTTCCGGCCAATCATTTGCGGTTTACAAGAAATTAACGTTCATTTCTGCAAAAGGGTCGCCTTTCAGCAGTGCCTACTGCGCTGCAACGACATTTGCCTCAAGAAGTGGCGCAATGCGCCGGAGGTCAACCGCATTGGGTGATTTTCTCCGGCTCATCAGTGTTTTCTTCAGAAATCTGCCGCTGCCAATCTTGCGACAACTCAGCGAAAAAGTCGTGCTGGAGCAACGTGGAAAAGATGAAGAGCAAGTCAATGCTCATACTCTTTCGGCGAAACACATTATATATATTAGAGCGTTCGCACGGCACACGCTGGGCAAGCCAAGCCGCAGTATAGCCTTTTTCACACATAACTTCATAAATTCGTCTTCCTATGTCCATGGTCCGATTGTTAGTAGGTCTTTCATTATCACGTTCCAGGCTTTCCCTAAAGCTCCGGAAACTTACATCTTCACTGGTCTTCCGCACTCTTTTTCATCTTTCTTCTGCAAAGAAAGGGCAAACGAGGGCAATGAGAACTCGTTCTCAAATTGCCGAGTGCAGCCTTGCTTGCGCAAAGATAAGAAAACATTTACAATGCGGACGTATACCCCCCCCCCGATTAACAACGATTAACTTCATTTATTCTTTCATTGCCGTTATTTGCTAAAAGAATGTAGTTTCTACACTTATAAATCTTGCATTTCAAAGTCTTTTCACTGTTTTTCGCATTTTTAGAAACGTCCGGTTTTAACATTCTCTCCGAGATTTGGGAGCAAAAAAACGGATTTTCCGCTAAAAACGTGAACAATACGCTTGCAACAGAAACGAAACGCAGAGGAGACACGATATCTCGCCATACCATATTGCGCAAAGATGAACAGCCCTTGAAGCTGGCTTAGTAGGCGCTGCGTCATCGCTGCGCCCGTCGAAGCAAGCCTAATGGACAAGATTTGCGCAAAGAAAAACGAAGTGCCTAAGCGGTTCGTACGGGCGCAGCGATGACGCAGCGCCTACTAAGGCTTCCCGCATGCTGTTGTCGGCTTAGTAGGGACGTGCGTCCCCGCCGTCCCCTTGCCTAAGTCGGGCTAATTCGGATGCGCCCTTTCGAAAACGCCTAAACACAGTGGCAAAAAAGATTGCATACATTTTTGCCGAAGATTGCACACATTTTCGGCAAAAATATATGCTATCTTTGGCAAAGACTGATACAGTCTTTTCAATCGGCAGTTTTCATGACTCTCGGCGAGCACCATTTCTTCAACAATCTTTACCTTGCACTTCTTCATTTACGCCCCACAGGGTGTCTGTGTGGAAAATTATGCTTACTTTTGTCTTTCGAACGGTGTTCGGACGGATGGACAGAGCATGAACTTGCTCTTCGGCCATTGCTCCATTACACCTTATCATATATACAGGTGGTTTCTATAAATTACCACCGCAACAAACAACAAAACAATTTGTCTTATGAGACTGAAAAAACTGATGATGTGCCTCGTGGCACTGTTTACCACAACCATTCTGCCGGCACAGATGCTTCCTCCTGTGCCAGTTGACAAGGATGTGAGGGTTGGACACCTGTCCAACGGACTGACTTACTATCTGCGCTACAACAACTGGCCGGAAAACAGAGCGGAATTTTACATCGCCCAGCGCGTGGGTTCGCTCCAGGAAAACGACGACCAGCGCGGTCTGGCGCACTTCCTTGAGCACATGTGCTTCAACGGCACGAAGCATTTCAAGGGCAACGACCTGTTGCGCTACTGCGAGTCTATCGGCGTGAAGTTCGGCACCGACCTCAATGCCTACACGAGCATCGACCAGACGGTATACAACATATCCAACGTGCCCACAGACCGCAGCGGAGCTGTCGACTCCTGTCTGCTCATACTCTACGACTGGGCAGACGGACTGACGCTCGACCCGAAGGAGATAGACAAGGAGCGCGGCGTGATAAACGAGGAGTGGCGACTGAGCACCAGCGCCATCATGCGCATGTTTGAGCGCAACCTGCCAGCTCTCTATCCGGGCAGCAAGTATGGCGAGCGTATGCCGATAGGCAAGATGGAGATAGTCAACACGTTCAAGCCGAAAGTGTTGCAGGACTACTACGAGAAATGGTATCGCCCCGACAACCAGGCCATAATCGTGGTTGGCGACATAGACCTGGACAAGGTGGAAGGGGAGATAAAGAAGCTGTTTGGCGGAATCGTGATGCCTGAAAACCCGGCCAAGGTGGAAACGGTGGATGTGCCGGACAATGCCAGCCCCATCGTAGTGATAGACAAAGACAAGGAGCAGCGCATGAATGTCATAGAGCTGATGTTCAAGCACGAGGCCACTCCCGACTCGGTGAAGGACAACATGGTCTACCTGATACAGCAGTATGTGCTCAACTCGGCCATGAGCATGCTCAACGCGCGCCTCGGCGAGTATGCCCAGAAGGCTGAAAGTCCGTTTGTGAGCGCCGACGGCAGCTACGGCCAGTATATCTTTGCCAAGACAAAGGATGCATTTGACCTGAGCGCAATGCCCAAGGAGGGACAGACAACGGAGGCTCTCGCCGCAGTGTACCGCGAGGCTCTGCGCGCGGCGCAGTTCGGTTTCACTCCCACTGAATACCAGCGTCAGAAGTCGGACTTCCTGAGTGCGCTCGACAAGACGTACAGCAACAAGGACAAACGCTACAACGCACAGTTCTGCGACGCCTATAAAGACCACTTCCTCGACAACGAGCCGATACCGTCGCTCGACGACTACTATGAGATGATGACGCAGCTGGCACCGGCCATACCGCTTGAGGCTGTCAATATGCTGATGAAGGAACTGGTGCCGGTGAACGATTCGAACATGGTGATAATCAGTTTCAACACCGAGAAGGAAGGCACAACATATCCCACAAAGGAAGGTTTGCTGAAAGCTATAGCTGATGTAAGAGGCGAGCAGCTGACGGCCTACGTGGACAACGTGAAGAACGAGCCGCTGATAACAAAACTGCCCGCAAAGGGAAAGATTGTCAAGGAAGAGAAGAACGACAAGCTGGGCTACACCGAACTGACGCTGTCGAACGGCGCAAAGGTGGTGCTCAAGAAGACTGACTACAAGAAAGATCAGGTTATCCTGAACGCTGAGGGGCACGGAGGCTCGTCGCTCTACGACTCTCCGGCCGACTACGTCAACCTGAAGATGTTTGACGATGTGATTGAGGCCAGCGGCTTGGGCAACTTCTCCCACACCGAACTGGAGAAGGCTTTGGCCGGAAAGATAGCCAGTGCCACGCTCTCGCTCGCCACTCGCCGTCAGCTCATCAACGGTTCGTCAACGCCGAAGGACGTGGAGACCATGCTGCAACTCGTGTATCTGTATTTCACCAACATAAAGAAGGACCAGGAGTCGTTTGACAGCATGATGAAGGCCTATGAGGTGTCGCTCAAGAACAAGCAACTGTCGCCCGACGCAGCATTCTCTGACACTCTCACCGTAACGACCACGTGCCACAACCCACGCTTCTCTCCGCTCACAGAAGAAAAGCTGAAGCAGGTGAGCTACGACCGCATACTCCAGATAGCCAAGGAGCGCACGGCCAACGCTGCGGCATATACATTCAACATAGTGGGCAACTTCGACGAGGATTCAATACGTCCGCTCATTGAGCAGTACATCGCTTCGCTCCCGTCGCAAAAGAAGATTGTGAAGGGTCACAACGTGAGCACCGACCCTGTTGGCATCGTGGTGAACAGTTTCAAGCGCAAGATGGAGACTCCCAAGGCAATGTCGGTGATGGTTTGGCGCAGCGACAAAATGCCCTATACGCTCGAAAACCAAGTGAAGGCCGACATGGCGGGACAGATACTCAGCATGATATATCTCGACAAGATACGTGAGAAAGAAAGTGCGGCATATACCGTGGGCGCATACGCCAACATCTCGCGTCTGGACGAGCGCACCAACCTGTCGCTGATGGCCTACTGCCCAATGAAACCCGAAAAGGCTGACATCGCACTGAACTGCATGCGCAGCGAAATGGACGGTTTGGCCAAGACCTGCGATGCGGATATGCTCAAGAAAGTAAAGGAGTATATGTTCAAGCACTTTGACGACCGCACCAAGACCAACGCCTACTGGGAGAGCATAATAGAGGACTACCGCGACTACGGAGTGGACTTCTACACCGACTACAAGAAGGTAGTGGAGGAGCAAACGCCCGAAAGCGTGTCGGCCTTTGTAGCTGAACTCCTGAAGCAAGGCAATAGAATAGAAGTGGTAATGCTGCCCGAATAGGGCGGCGTTACTGCCTCGCTGCGGCAGTTGCCTTCTGAACAAACTTAGAGATATGGCTTGCACCCTGAAAGACAGGGCGTGAGATTTGCAGAAAGCGACGTTGCCGCCCGATAGAACAGACAACCGCAGGACTATTCCCCGAAAGGGGGTATAAATTAAAACGGAGAGACGCTTCGCAGTGTCTCTCCGTCGCAAACTTCAAACAACCAAAAAAAGAAATAGATTGTCTGTTACGCTCCGCCCGCTATCGCGAGCGGAGCTTTTCTTATCTGCATAAAATGCTATTCGTATTGTCTGTTATCTGATGAACAACAGCTCCCTGTACTTGGGCAGTGTCCACAGGTCGTCCTCAACGAGCAGCTCCAGCTTGTCTATCTCATAGCGGATAGCCTCCATCTTGGGAGCCACTGTGTCGTGGTAAGCGATGGCCTTGTCGTGCTCACTCTCAATCTTGTTGGCCACCTTGCGTGCGTTTACAAGTTCTTCAACGCCGCTCTCGATGGTCTGTGTGCGCTCGGCAATCTCCTCAATCAGCTTCATGTTGCGTGCTGACAGCTTGTCGGCCTTGTCCTTGGGGAAGATGCAGTTCAGCTTCTCCACGTTTCTGATGAGCATACTCTGGTAGTGAGTAGCCACAGGAATGATGTGGTTCATAGACAGGTCGCCCATTACGCGAGCCTCAATCTGTATCTTCTTAGTGTAGGTTTCCCACTTCACTTCGTTGCGAGCCTCAAGTTCCTTCTTTGACATGATACCAAGATTCTCGAACATCTTCACGCTTGCATCGTCGAGATAGCGCTCGAAGATAACCGGGCAGCTCTTCTCGCAGTCCAGTCCGCGCTTGCGTGCTTCCTCAACCCACTCGTCGCTGTAGCCGTTTCCGTCGAAACGTACAGGCTTGCAAGCCTTGATGTCCTCACGCAAAACGTCGATGATTGCGCTTGTCTTGTCCTCGCCCTTGGCGATAAGTGCGTCAACACGCTCCTTGAAGCTTACCAAAGCCTCAGCCACAGCAGCGTTCAGGGCGGTCATGGCAGATGCACAGTTGGCCTCAGAACCTACGGCACGGAACTCGAAACGGTTGCCGGTGAAGGCGAAGGGAGACGTACGGTTACGGTCGGTGTTGTCGATGAGCAGCTCGGGAATCTCAGGAATGTCGAGCTTCAAGCCCTGCTTGCCAGCCACGTCAAACAAGTTGTCCTTGTCAGAGTTCTCGATGTGGTCGAGCAGTTCGCTCAACTGCTTGCCGAGGAACGAAGAGATGATTGCTGGAGGTGCCTCGTTGGCTCCCAGACGGTGAGCGTTGGTGGCACTCATTATGCTTGCCTTGAGCAGACCGTTGTGCTTGTATACACCCATCAGAGTCTCAACGATAAACGTCACGAAGCGAAGGTTGTCGTTGGGAGTCTTGCCAGGTCCGTGCAGCAGAACGCCGGTGTCGGTGCTCAAGCTCCAGTTGTTGTGCTTTCCAGAACCGTTAATTCCGGCGAAAGGCTTCTCATGGAGCAATACGCGGAAACCGTGCTTGCGAGCCACCTTCTTCATCAATGACATGAGAAGCATGTTGTGGTCAACGGCGAGGTTGGTCTCTTCAAAGATAGGAGCAAGCTCAAACTGGTTGGGCGCAACCTCGTTGTGACGAGTCTTGCAAGGTATGGCAAGCTCAAGTGCCTGTATCTCCAGATCCTTCATGAAGGCCTGAACGCGGTCAGGAATAGTACCGAAATAGTGGTCGTCCATCTGCTGGTTCTTTGCAGAATCGTGTCCCATAAGGGTGCGACCGGTGAGAAGAAGGTCGGGACGAGCTGAGTAAAGTCCCTCGTCAACGAGGAAATACTCCTGCTCCCAACCGAGGTTGCTCTGCACCTTCTTCACGTCGGGATAGAAGTAGTGGCACACTTCGGTAGCGGCAACGTTCACGGCGTGGAGCGTGCGCAGCAGCGGAGCCTTGTAGTCGAGGGCTTCTCCTGTGTATGAAATGAAGATTGTAGGTATGCAGAGCGTGTCGTCCATGATGAACACAGGTGACGTAGGATCCCAGGCAGAGTAGCCGCGGGCCTCGAAAGTGTTGCGGATACCACCGCTGGGGAACGACGATGCGTCGGGTTCTTGCTGAACAAGCAACTTTCCGGAGAACTCTTCGACCATACCGCCCTTGAAGTCATGCTCGATGAAAGAGTCGTGCTTCTCGGCAGTGCCTTCAGTCAGAGGTTGGAACCAGTGGGTGTAGTGTGTCACACCGTTCTCCACAGCCCACTGCTTGATGCCTGCGGCCACTGCGTCTGCAATGGAGCGGTCAAGGCGTGTGCCGTTGTCAATGACGTCAATAAGCTTTTCATAAACGTCCTTCGGCAGATACTTGTACATCTTCTCACGGTTAAAGACATACTTGCCGAAGTACTCGTAAGGTCTCTCTTTGGGAGCCTCAATTTCCAGAGGCTTCTTCTTGAAGGCCTCTTCAACAACCTGAAATCTTAAGTTTGACATTGTTTTAAAGTTTTGTTGGTTTATTTGTTGATGTTGCTTGTCGTTTTTGTTTCAGGTGGATTCCATGCGCGCTCATGCCGCGTATGGAATCCTCCTGTGCTCCGCGTTGTGTTTGCGGATTATGGTTTGAGCGTAAAGCCTGCCATGAAGTATGCCTTCTGTGTGCAGGGGTTAGCCATCACACCGGCGAATATCGGCAGAGAGAACGAAGGAGTCACTGCGATGTCCTTTGTAGCCTTCACTTCCACGTTGGTCACAGCAAACTTGTCGTTGCCGTAGAGTGCGCTCTCCAGAGGTGAGAAGCCAACTGCTGCTCTCCAGTCAAGACTACCGAGTTTGAACGGAGCCGACACTTCAAAGTAAGAGGTGTATGCTCTCTTCTTCTCGCCGGTGTCTTTGTCTGTCTTGTTGTAGTCGTTTCCTGCGAAATATGTGTACCACTGCAAAGCCACGGGACCGAAATCGTAGCCGATGTTGGCCTCAAACATGTGGTTAGTGCCGTGTGAGTTGTAGCGGAAGTAGCGTCCAGCCTCGTCGCCGCCGTCCCTGTCGAACCAATAGTCGGTTATTCCGATGTTGAATCCGCTGTTTGCATAAGCCAGAGTGAAGTCCAGTTCCTTTGGTTTGCCAGAACTGCTTATCTCAGAGCTTGCCCAAGCTGTCAGCGACAGTCCTTTGTAGCCCAATCCGATGGTCGGCTGTACGCTGGCCTCGCCACATTGCGTACCTCTCCATATGTACTGGCTGACTACGTCTGCCGATACAGAAGCCTCAACTTTGTCCTGTGCGTTTGCCGTCACTGCCGTTGCTGCGAGCATTGCAGCTACCAATCCAATTTTACCTGTCGTTTTCATAAGCATAAACCTTTCTTTTAAACGTGTTTGTATTTGTGTTTGTGTTGAGTGTTTCGTGTGTTGTCTGTGTGTTGAGCGTGTTGCTTCTGTGTATGGGGTCTGCAAGAGGGGCGATTATTTCAGCCACTTCTTCAGGCGTTCCATAGCCTCGGCACAGTCTTCGTGGTCGCCAAAGGCAGTCAGTCGGATGTATCCTTCGCCACTGGGGCCGAAGCCTACGCCCGGTGTGCACACCACGTGCGCCCCATAGAGCATCTGTTCGAAGAACTTCCAGCTGTCGGTTCCGTCGGGAGTCTTCACCCAAAGATAGGGAGCGTTCTCGCCTCCGTACACCTCGAAGCCCAGTTTGGTGAGCGTGTCGCGCATCATCTTGGCGTTGTCCATATAGTATTTTATGGTGGCCTTCACCTGCTCTTTGCCTTCGGGAGTGTATATTGCCTCGGCAGCTCGCTGACTTATATAGCTTGTGCCGTTGAATTTTGTGCATTGGCGGCGGTTCCACAGCTGGTTGAGAGCCACTCTCTCGCCGTCGAGCGTTGCTGCGGTAAGCTCTTTCGGCACCACCGTGTAGCCACAGCGCACTCCTGTGAATCCAGCTGTCTTGGAGAAGCTGTGAAACTCTATGGCCACCTTGCGCGCACCCTTTATCTCATATATAGAATGGGGCACGTCGGGGTCTTGGATATATGCCTCATAGGCAGCGTCGTAGAAGATTAGCGTGTCGTTCTTGATGGCATAGTTGACCCACTTGCGCAGTTCGTCACGCGAAATGACCGTTCCCGTGGGGTTGTTCGGGTAGCACAGATATATCAGGTCTACCCTGCGGTCGGGTATCTGCGGCGTGAAGCCGTTCTCTGCCGTACACGGCATATAGGTGACGTTGCTCCATTTGCCGTCGGCGAGCGTTCCTGCGCGGCCTATCATGGCGTTTGAGTCGATGTAGACCGGATAGATGGGGTCGGTAACGCCCACGCTGTTGTCCCAGCGCACCAGTTCCTGAATGTTGCCCGTGTCGCTCTTGGCACCGTCGTTGACGAAGATCTCGTCGGGAGAGAGATGTATGCCTCTCGGGAGAAAGTCGTTTTTGGCTATTGCCTCGCGCAGAAAGAGGTAGCCCTGCTCGGGACCGTAGCCGTGAAACGTGGTTCCGCTGGCCATTTCGTCCACTGCTTTGTGCATTGCCTCAATCACTGCCGGGCAGAGAGGCTGCGTGACGTCGCCGATGCCCAGGCTGATAACGTTTGCCTTGGGGTGAGAAACCTTGAAGGCGTTTACTTTCTTTGCGATGTCGGCGAACAGGTAGTTGTTCGGGAGTTTCAGGAAATGCTCGTTAACCAATGCCATATATTCTATCTTTTTATTGTTGTTGTGAAGTTTGTCTTGCTTGTTTCGCCCGTCATTCGTTGAGGATTATCTCGCCCTCAAACGCTGTTTCGGCGGGTCCGGTCATGTAGACGTGACCGTCAGCCTCGCTCCATTCTATCGCGAGTGTGCCACCGTCCATCACTATCTTGCTGCTCCGTCCGGCTCTTCCGGTCAGTGCCGCCGCCACAGCCGTGGCGCAAGCACCTGTTCCGCAGGCCATCGTGATGCCGCTGCCGCGCTCCCATACGCGCGTTCTTATCTCATTGTCGCCCGTGACTTGTGCAAACTCTATGTTGCAGCGTTCGGGAAACATCGGGTTGAACTCCAGTTCCTTGCCCCAGCCTTCCACGTCGGCGGAGGTTATGTCGTCGGTGAATATTACAAAATGAGGGTTGCCCATGGACACAAACGTTCCCTTGAACACCCCTTTGCTTGTCTCTATTTGGCCGTCGGTCATGCTGCCGTCGGGAGTAGCCAACTGTTTTGTGTCGGCCAGTCGCGGTTCAAGCATGTCCACTGTCACGCTCTCCACCTTTCCGCCTGGTGCAACATGCAGTCGCAGTATCTTTATGCCCGACAGGGTGAGCAGTTTTATCTCTTTCTTGTCGGTGAGTTTCTTCTCATAGAGATATTTGCCTATGCAGCGCGAAGCGTTGCCGCACATCATGGCTTCAGAGCCGTCGGCATTGAAGATGCGCATAGTGAAGTCGGCTTCAGGCATGGACGAGCGGCCTATCAGCACCAGACCGTCGCTGCCGATGCCTGTATGAGGCGCACTCCACAGTCGTGCGGCTTCAGCGGGGTCACTTATATTATATAATAAGGTGTCGACATATATGTAGTCGTTGCCCGCTCCGTGCATCTTGGTAAACTTGATTGTCTTTGTCATTCTGACAGCCTTTCGCCTTTATATGTTACAATCTGTTTCTGTTTTCGTTGCAAAGGTACAACGTTTTGAAGCAAACCACAACATAGGAATGACATTTTTATCAACTTTTCAAATTTAGCTATCAATTTGAAAGCGTTTTAACCAATTTCATAACAGTTTGCTTAATAAAACATATATACTGCTAACACAATGCCATAACTCACAACTTCTTTATGTCTTTTTGTGTTGTTTTTCTTGCTTAAAGTTACGTTTTGCTGTACTTTTGCAGCAGAAAGTTTGCAAAGTGTCAGTAATTTAATATAAGAAAGGTAAAAGATGAAAAAGATTGAAGCAATCATCCGCAAGACAAAATTCGAGGATGTAAAGGAAGCATTGCTCTCCGCCGACATCGAATGGTTCTCCTATTATGATGTCAGAGGTGAGGGCAAGATGCGACAGGCTCGCATCTACCGTGGCGTGATGTACGACACAAGTTGCATAGAGCGCATCTTGGTGAGCATAGTTGTCCGCGACAAGAACCTGGAGCGCACCGTGGACGCAGTTCAGAAGGCAGCCCAGACGGGTGAGATTGGCGACGGCCGCATCTTCGTGATACCCATTGAGGACGCCATCCGCATACGTACTGGTGAGCGTGGCGACATTGCCCTGTACAACGCAGAGCAGGAGAAGTAAGCAAAGGGATAATAACAACACAGACAAACAACACACAAAACACTTAGGATTATGGAAGATTTATCAATAGGACTCAACACCGTCTGGATGCTCTTGGCCGCCATGCTGGTGTTTTTCATGCAGCCGGGATTTGCGTTTTGCGAAGCTGGATTTACGCGTAGCAAGAATACCGCCAACATCTTGTTCAAAAACTTCGTCGACTTCATGGTCGGATCACTGCTGTTCTGGTTCATCGGCTTCGGCTTCATGTTCGGCAGCAACGGTGAGGGCTTCATCGGAATGCCCAACTTCGGCGACCTTTCGTTCTTCACCCATCCGGCAGGACTGCCCACAGAGGGCTTCCTGATGTTCCAGACGGTGTTCTGCGCCACTTCGGCCACCATCGTTTCAGGAGCAATGGCAGAGCGCACCAAGTTCAACATGTATGTGGTCTACTCCATACTCATCTCTCTGTTCATCTATCCCATCGAGGGTCACTGGACATGGGGCGGAGGCTGGCTGATGAACGGTGCTGAAGACTCGTTCATGATGCAGACCTTCGGCACAACGTTCCACGACTTCGCCGGTTCTGCAGTGGTTCACTCTGTCGGTGGTGTGCTGGCCTTCGTAGGTGCAATGGCACTCGGCCCACGTCTCGGCAAGTACGACCGCAAGGGCAAGAGTCACGCCATACCCGGCCACAGCCTCACCCTGGCTGCTCTGGGTGTGTTCATCCTCTGGTTCGGATGGTTCGGTTTCAACCCTGGTTCACAGCTTGCCGTTGCCACTGAGGGCGACCGCGTAGCAGTTTCTCACGTGTTCCTCACAACCAACCTTGCAGCCGTTGCAGGAGGTGTGGCCACAATGGCAGTCACATGGTTCAAGTATGGCAAACCTTCATTCTCACTTACCCTCAACGGTATCCTTGCCGGACTCGTCGGCATCACCGCCGGTTGCGACCTTGTGTCTCCTCTGGGAGCCGTGATCATCGGTCTCGTTTGCGGCGTGGTTCTGGTTTACTCAATCGAGTTCATCGACGCAAAGCTGCACATCGACGACCCTGTGGGTGCAAGCACTGTTCACGGCGTGTGCGGTATACTCGGTACTCTCATGACTGGTCTGCTCGCTGTTGACGGCGGTGCCTTCTACGGAGCAGGTTGGAACTTCTTCGGCGCACAGTGTCTGGGCATTGTAGTGATAGACGTTTGGGCTGCAGCTGCCGGATTCGTAGTATTCTACACTATCAAGAAGACCGTCGGACTGAGAGTCAACAAGCGCATCGAGGAGGAAGGTCTCGACATCTACGAGCACGGAGAGTCGGCCTACAACTAACATGATGATTCAATATGATGACATATTTTAATGACTGATGACTAAACGCCGAAGGGTGTGTCGCCTCTGAGCCAATGGCAAACGGGGCGCGCACCCCTCGGTTTTCAACGTTGATTTGGAAGGCTGAAATCGCCCCGCCACAACGCATTGACAGTCAACACGGTACATTAACCCTCAAAAAACAGGCCGTTTACGCACCGTAACTCGGCCATTTACGACCCAAAAGTGGGGCATTTACGCACCGCAAACGGGCCACTTACGAAACGCAAGTGCGGCACTTGCTGAAAAACAAAGCGCAAGCTACACCGGGAAATCGGTTCTTAACTACAACAAACAACCTAAAAAAAAGAAATATGTGTGGAATAGTATCAATCTTCAACATCAAGGAACAAACGCCGCAACTGCGGCAGAAGGCTCTCGCCATGAGCCGCAAAATTCGTCACCGCGGACCGGACTGGAGCGGAATCTACTGCGGAGGCTCGGCCATACTCGCCCACGAACGCCTCTCAATCGTTGACCCCGAGTCGGGTCGGCAGCCGCTGTTCAGCCCCGACGGCAAGCAGGTGCTGGCCGTAAACGGTGAGATATACAACCACCGCGACCTGCGCCGCCGCTATGCCGACAGCTATCAGTTTCAGACGGGCAGCGACTGCGAGGTCATTCTCGCCCTCTACCGCGACAAGGGCACGGACTTTCTGGAAGACCTCAGCGGCATCTTTGCCTTCGCTCTCTACGACTCCGAGCGCGACGAATTCTTGATTGCGCGCGACCCCATAGGCGTTATACCTCTTTATATGGGCCACGACAGCGACGGACTGGTCTATGTGGCCAGCGAACTGAAGGCTCTTGAGGGTCAGTGCGACAGCTACGAGGAGTTTCTGCCCGGCCACTACTACTCAAGCAAAGAGGGCTGCATGAAGCGCTACTACACCCGCGACTGGATGGACTACGACAACGTGAAGGGCAACAGTGCGAGCGTCGCTTCGATACACGACGGTCTGGAGGATGCCGTGAAGCGCCAGCTCATGAGCGACGTGCCCTACGGAGTGCTTCTCTCGGGCGGTCTCGACTCGTCGGTGATAAGCGCCGTGGCGCAGAAGTTCGCACAAAACCGCATAGAAAACGACGGCAAGACCGAAGCCTGGTGGCCTCGTCTGCACTCGTTTGCCGTGGGCTTGAAGGGTGCGCCCGACCTGGCCAAGGCTCGTCTCGTGGCCGAACACATAGGCACCGTACACCACGAAATCAACTATACCATCGAAGAGGGTCTCGATGCCCTGCGCGATGTGATATACTTCATCGAGACCTACGACGTGACCACCGTGCGCGCCTCTACGCCGATGTACCTCTTGGCACGCGTAATCAAGTCGATGGGCATCAAGATGGTGCTCTCCGGCGAGGGTGCCGACGAGATTTTCGGCGGCTACCTCTACTTCCACAAGGCTCCCGACGCACGGGCTTTCCACGAGGAGACGGTGCGCAAGCTCTCCAAACTGCATCTCTACGACTGTCTGCGCGCCAACAAGAGCCTCTCGGCATGGGGCGTTGAGGGGCGCGTGCCATTCCTCGACAAGGAGTTTCTCGACGTGGCCATGCGCACCAACCCCGAGGCGAAGATGTGTCCGGGCAACACCGTCGAGAAGAAAATCGTGCGCGAGGCGTTTGCCGACATGCTCCCCGACGAGGTGGCATGGCGACAGAAGGAGCAGTTCAGCGACGGTGTGGGCTACTCGTGGATCGACACGCTGAAGAAGATAACCTCCGAACGGGTGACAGACGAGCAGATGGCGCACGCCGCCGAACGCTTCCCCATCAATCCGCCGCGCAACAAGGAGGAATATTTCTACCGTTCCATCTTCGCCGAGCACTTCCCCAGCGAGTCGGCAGCGCGCACAGTGCCGAGCGTACCGAGCGTGGCATGCAGCACCGCCGAGGCTCTGGCATGGGACGCTTCGTTCAAAAACATGAACGACCCCAGCGGACGCGCCGTGGCAGGTGTGCATGAGCAGGCTTACAAGAAGTAGGCTGCGCGCCCGACTGGGCATTTTGCACAGAGAAACATTCAAACAAGCATTAATAACAACAAAAAGAAAAGGAAAAATGAAAAAGAGATGGATTATCCTAATGGCCTCGATGGTTATAATAGCCATCGCCGGCCTGTTTGCAGGCGAGCCGTCGTTCGAGTGCGACTTCTCGAAGATTGACGCCGCCGACGTGGCGTGGCTCATCACGGCCACGATATTCGTGCTGATGATGACCCCCGGACTGTCGTTCTTCTACGGCGGCATGGTGGGCGCAAAGAACGTGATTTCCACCATGCTCCAGAGCTTCATAGCCATGGGACTCATCAGTGTGCTGTGGGTAGTGTTCGGTTTCAGCCTCGCTTTCGGCGATGACATTGGCGGCGTGATAGGCAATCCGTTCACGTTCCTGATGTTCAACCACGTCGGGGGCGACGTCTACACCACGCCCACGGGCAACATCCTCGGCGGAGCCACCATTCCCTTGGCCCTCTACGCCCTGTTCCAGATGAAGTTCGCCATCATCACACCGTCGCTCATCACCGGTTCGTTTGCCGAACGCGTGCGCTTCTCGGCCTACCTGTTCTTCATGATTTTCTTCTTCGTGGTCATCTATTGTCCGCTGGCCCACATGACGTGGCACCCCGACGGACTGTTCATGAAGTGGGGAGTGATAGACTTTGCCGGAGGTATCGTCGTCCACGCCTCGTCGGGCGTTGCCGCACTGGCCGGAGCCATATTCCTCGGCCGCCGCAAGTCGTCCACACGCAAGTCTGAGCCGGCCAACATCCCATTCGTACTCCTTGGTGCGGCCATGCTCTGGTTAGGCTGGTTCGGCTTCAACGCAGGCTCTTCGCTCCACGCCGACGGCATGGCCGTAAAGGCTTTCCTCAACACCAACACCGCTTCGGCCACGGCCATGATGACCTGGATATTCTTCGACTGTCTGCGCGGACGCAAGCCTTCGGCCATGGGAGCAGCCGTTGGTTGCGTGGTAGGTCTTGTGGCCATCACGCCGTCAGCCGGCTATGTCACCGTTGGACAGAGCATCTTCATCTCGTTTGTCATCACGATAATATGCAACGTGGCCGTCTACTGGCGCAGCCACTCGCGCATTGACGACGCTCTCGACGTGTTCCCGACACACGGCACTGGCGGTATCTTCGGCACAGTGCTCACCGGCATATTCATCCAGGAGGGCCTCATCGCCGGCTCATGGGAAGGTTTCGTCATCTTCCTCTACCACCTCTTGGCCGTAGTCATAGTGATTGTCTACACCTTCATCATGAGCTACTTCGGCTACTGGCTCATCGACAAGATGATACCAATGCGCGTGTCGTCGGAGAGCGAGCGCATCGGTCTCGACCTCAGCCAGCACGACGAGCACTACGGCTTCGCTCATGTCGGCGACCGCGAGATTGCCGAATACGAACAGGCCAAGACCGACGACTAAGCTCCGGCGAAGAACCTCGCCGCGCCTACATCACTTTAACAGAAAAGTCGTAAGGTAGAAATATTCAGGATAGCAACACACTACATCGCCGCCCATCCGCAAAGTCATAGACAATGCGGACGGGCGGTTCTCGTTGTAGGCATCATGTGGTCTCGATGTAGGCGTTAGATGACCTCGTTGTAGGCATTGGGCGACGGCTTTAGCCTCCATATTCACATTGCTCTTGTAGAAAAAGATTGTAAAAACGCGTCATTTCGGACGAAAAACGCAAAAGAATGGAGCGAATGTTTGGATTTAACGTAACAAAACAATAAATTTGCAAGCAAGAAAATGAACTACTAAGCTCCGTCTTACCTAAAACACAACAATCTGAAGCAACAACAATGGTGCGGAAAAGAACCATATATAACTCGCTCAATGCGTGGCTCCTTAGCCTTGCAAAAGCCCATCGGGGGGGGGTATGCGATAGCCTTTTATTCGGCCATCGGTATTCTTGCGCCCACGCTTCATCTGCTTTAGGTGGTCAAAACTTTGCTTCTCAATCCCCGCATGCTTACCATGCACTAAGCAAGCATGCCTTTGCTTCTGCATCAAGCTTTTACAACTATGTAGTAGGCGCCGCGTCCTCGCTGCGCCCTCAGCTTTGTTGCACATATTACCGGCACAAACTCCATTCATCAACATAACAGAAAAACATCTTTAGAATCACATTATCTATTAACAAAAAAAATAAAATCATGAGACGAAATCTACTAAAAACAGCTCTTGCGATTATTGCCATTATCGTCGGGGCAGTGCAAACAGCGTGGGCAGGAACCACAACCTACACATTTACAAGTCTTACAGGTATAATGGCCATTGGTTCGGATTCTTACACTGCAGCCAATGATATCACGGTTTACCAAGGAACGAACTCGGAGTTTGGCGGCATCTTTTATTTCAGTGCATGCACTGGAAATACTAACAAAAACAAAGGTTGGTGGTGGCGTGACCAAAACTATGGAGTGAATTGGAATGCCGCCGCGGATGCTTCTAAATCGACAATGTCAGTAAAGGGATTGCTGAAAGGTGACGTAGTTTCTTTCACCCTTTATAATGGTTCACTCACATTGTTGAGCGATAATGTGGAAGGCAAATCCGTCAACGAAACAGTATTCTCGGGTGGCAGTAAAAAAGCCAAGACAACAACGGTAACAATGTCTGCTGATGGTAATTTGGACTTGTTGGGTGCTTATTGTGGCATTCAGACGGTATCCATCACTTCAACCACAGAAACTGTAACGGCTCCAGCTATTGCAATAACAAAAGTTTCAGGAAAAGCCCGTGTGGTTGCGATTACTCCGGGCACTTCATCTGTGTCAGACAACACCGCAAAAACATACTATACTCTTGATGGCACAGACCCAACAACAAGTTCAACTGGATATACAGAAGCCCTTACCGTTAGCGAGGAGACAACGGTAAAAGCCATCACGGTTTCTTCAAGTGGAAAAACTTCGGTGGTTTCTGAACTGAAGGTTGAGGCAGGAACAACCATAGCCCTCAACCAAGCGACCTTTAGTCTTGGTCTGTCATCAAGCGAAGATATTTACTCTCCGACAATATCTGCATCCATTGACAATTCAAGCGTATTGTGCTCGCCTACAGCAACCTTGTCATACACATTTACTCCTGATGGAGGAGAGGCTAAAACCGTCGAAACTATTCCTTATACCATTACCGAGGCAGGTGTGTTCACTGCAACTGCAAAAGCTGATGGCTACGACAACTCTGTTGCCACATACACTTTTGCCAATGCTAAGTTTGAGGCCGTTGCAGATAAATCGTTTGACTTCACTACAGTGTCCGCATCAAACCTCACTGACGTTTTGGGTGAAGATTGGTCTGTTTCCGACAATACGAGCCGTTGGGCAAACTGGAGCAAGACGGGCGGCATGAACTCTGACTTGACATCAAATAGCGGCGAAAAATACTACAAAGCCAACAGTACCTCTAAGACAACAAAGGACTATTTGGAAATACCGCAGTCGGCTTTCCTCCTTTTCGGATATGGAATAGGAAGTAACTTGTCAAACAACAAATCTACTCCGTTTGGCGTGAAAGGTTTGAAGTCGTACTTCGTTGAGTTCATTGGAGCTGGACCTTCGTCCACAACGGAATATGCTGAAATCACAGATGATGATTACACTTACAATGGCATCATCAACTCTAACGTACTGAGCAAAGTGAACGTTTATAAGCCCAAAAGCAGCTCCGAAACATCTCCCCTGTTCGCTTCGTTCTCGTCAACAGTAGAATACCCCGTACCCAATGACGTGAGTGTTTATAAGGCAAAGGTTAGCGGCGAATATGTTGTGCTGACAAAGGTTGATACTGAATCTATCCCTGCCAACACTGGCGTTATCTTGAAGAAAAATGCAGATAACGAGAATACCGCTACTGGCGCTGACACAAGCTTCGACGGCAACGAACTCATCCCTACATCAGTTGAAGCCAACGCCACTGTGCCGACCGATGGTACTTACTATGCTCTGGTAGCCGGCGAAGCTACATTCGGCGTGCTCAAGGGAGGCATCATATTGTCAAGCAATAAGGCATACATCAAGGCTCCTGAAACGGCAAGCGAAGCGAAGACTATACTTAGCATAAAGTTCGGCGACGACACTACGGGCATAAACGCCGCTAAAGTGAAGACAGCGGAGGCCGACAACGCATACTACACTCTGCAGGGCGTGAAGACAATGAAGCCAGCAAAGGGTCTCTATATCCACAACGGCAAGAAGGTGATTGTGAAATAAGAAAACAATTCGTAGCTGACGGTGCGGTCATACGACCGCCCGTCGGCCACATACAACAACATTAATGAACCAAAACAAATAGCAAAATGAAAAAGACATATATCAAACCGCAGACTTCGGCAATGGAATTGGAAATTGAAAGCGCATTGCTGGACAGCAGCACCACTTTGAAAATTGACCCAACCAAGACTCTCGACTCGGACGATGCCGTAGGCGCAAAGAGCTATACCTCGGAAGACCTTTGGGGTTTGGACGACGAGGACTAAGAATCTGCGTCGCTAAAAGAAGCATACACATTTTTACTTAATAGATGAATTGTAGCGGCAACGGCGGTCAAGAGAGACCGCAAGACCGCAAAAAAAACGGAAGGCGGCTGTCTGTGAAGACGGCCGCCCTTTTTGATGTATAATCCTCAGATTTTAGATTTACTCTCTCACTTCACGATGATGAGATAGTAGTTCTTCTTGCCTCTTTGCACCAGAAGATACTTGCCGTCGATGAGGTCGTCGGCGGTGACGGGGCGGTCGAAAGCGGCAAGCTTCTCCTTGTTGAGTGACACTCCGCCGCCCTGCACGAGCTTGCGCATCTCGCCCTTGCTGGCGAAAACGGCTGCGTCTTGGGTGAAAAGCTCAACGGCCGGCTGTCCGAGCTTGTCCTTGCCTACCTCAAAATGGGGCACGCCTTCGAAGATGTCGAGCAAAGTCTGCTCGTCAAGACGCAACAGACTGTCCTTGGTTGACTTGCCGAAGAGGATGTTGCTGGCCTCCATGGCCGTGTCGAGAGCCTCCTGAGAGTGTACCATTACGGTCACTTCGCTGGCCAGACGTTTTTGCAACGTGCGCTGACCGGGGTCCTGCTTGTGCTCTGCGACGAGGCCGTCGATGGTCTCCTTGTCGAGGCTGGTGAATATCTTTATGTAACGCTCTGCGTCGTCGTCGCTCACGTTGAGCCAGAACTGATAGAACTTGTATGGCGATGTGCGCTTCGGGTCGAGCCAGATGTTGCCCGTCTCGGTCTTGCCGAACTTCTTTCCGTCGGCCTTCGTTATCAGCGGACACGTCAGGGCATAGGTCTCCACTTCGCTGCCGAGCGTACGGCGTATCAGTTCGGTGCCTGTGGTCATGTTGCCCCACTGGTCGTTGCCGCCAAGTTGCAGCTTGCAGCCTAAGGTCTTGTAGAGGTGGAGGAAGTCGTAGCCTTGCAGCAACTGATAGGTGAACTCGGTGAACGACAGTCCGTCGCGGGCTGTACCGTTGAGTCGCTGCTGCACGCTCTCCTTGGCCATCATGTAGTTTACCGTGATGTGCTTGCCCACCTCGCGTGCAAAGTCAAGGAAGGTGAAGTCCTTCATCCAGTCGTAGTTGTTCACCATCAACGCCCCGTTGGGAGCCTGCGTGTCGAAGTCGAGAAACTTGGCCACCTGCGCTTTGATGCACTCCTGGTTGTGGTAGAGCGTCTTGTCGTCGAGCAGGTTGCGCTCCTGACTCTTGCCCGAGGGGTCGCCAATCATGCCCGTTGCGCCGCCCACAAGGATGATGGGTCTATGTCCGCAACGCTGCAAGTGGCGCAACATCATTATGCCGCAAAGGTGACCTATGTGGAGCGAATCGGCCGTAGGGTCGGTGCCGAGATAGGCTGTTACCATCTCCTTGTTAAGGAGTTCTTCCGTTCCGGGCATTATTTGCGCAAGCATACCGCGCCAGCGCAACTCTTCAACAAAGTTCTTCTTCATCGTTGTTATGGTTATTTTAAGTTTTCAGTATACTCTTTCCTGCCTGCTACGGCCAGACTTTTGCTCTTGTGATCCTGCGATTTCGCATCTGCAAGGCGGCGGTTACGGCACCGGGTCGTAGCCGCTGCCGCCCCAAGGATTGCAGCGCAGCAGCCGCCAGACGGCGAGGGCAAGTCCCTTTATAGGTCCGTGTTTTATCAGAGCCTGACGTGCATATTCCGAACACGTGGGCGTAAAGCGGCACGAGGGAGGCGTGAGCGGCGATATGAACCGTTGGTAGAATACTATCGGGAGGCACAAAAGCCATACGACAGCAGTCCGACAGCGGTGCAGTATGGCGGTCATGGGCATTGCGAAAAGTCCTTTGCTACCTTTTCGAGCAGGTTTTTCACGCAGCCGGACACTCGTGACGAGTCATAAAGTCGGTCGGCCTGCCAGATGAAAGCCAGTGCCAAAGACTTTCCTTCAGTCTGGTCTACAAGCGCAGTCAGGTCGTGTTTGTTCAGCCGGTAAGCCTCGCGTATCTGCCGCTTCACTCGGTTGCGCTTCACTGCGCGCTTGAAATGACGCTTGGACACGCTGACCAGCACCTGCACAGCGGCATCCTTTTCGCTGCGTTCGGTCTGCATATACACGGCACGCACGGGGTAAGCCACCGCCGAATGGCTGCGGCCACCTCTGAAAAGGGTGTCTGTCAGCTTCTTGCTGACCATCCTTTCGCACTTTCTGAACGTGTTTGGTGATGGTTCAGACATACCTGCCGTTATGAGAATTGATGTTTTCAGACTGCCCGAAGCCCCGCCGAGGGAAAGCAGTTAAGTCGTAGAAGTCCCTCGCTTGGAAAGCGACGTCCCTATGCGCGCAAATCAGTCTTCGTCGTGCATGAGCAGATAGTGCTGCAGTGCGCCGGTCATCGACGGATACTTCTCCGTGGGAGCTTCAAGGTCGAGACGCAGTCCGGCATCCTTCACGGCCTTGGCCGTTGCGGGTCCGAAGGTTGCTATCGCTATGTCCTTCTGGTCAAAGTCGGGAAAGTTCTTCACCAGCGAGTTCACTCCGGCCGGGCTAAAGAACACGAGCATGTCGTAGTCGAAGTTCTTTACCTCCTCCTCGGTGAAGTCGTTGCTCACCGTACGGTACATGACGCACTCGCGGTGGTTCAGCTTCTTCGAGTCGAGCAGCTTGGCCACATCGTCGTTGTGCACGTCGCTCATGGGCACAAGATACTTCTCCGTCTTGTGCTTCATCATCAGGGGAAGCAGGTCGTTGATCTTTCCGGTGTTGCCGAAGAACACCTTGCGCTTGCGGTACTGTACATATTTCTGTATATACAGTGATATCGTCTCGGTGACGCAGAAATACTTGAGATCCTCCGGAATTGGCACGCGCAGCTCTTTGGCCAGCGTGAAGAAATTGTCTATGGCATGGCGCGAGGTGAATACGATTGCGGTATATTCAGGTATGCTTACCTTCTGCTGGCGAAACTCTCTTGAGCTGAGTCCTTCCACCTTAATAAAGGGGCGGAACACAAGCTCCACGCCAAACTTTTCCGCGATGTCATAATAGGGGGATTTTTCACTCGATGGTTTAGGTTGCGAAACCAAAATCTTCTTTATCATCGTGCCTAAAAGTTTATTTTCAGATAATTACCCACCAATACCAATGCGCTCCATAGGGCAACAAGGGGTATCGCTTCGAGGGCGCAAAAGTACAAAAATATTTGCAGAAAACCGCCTGAACACCTGAAAAAGATGGAATAGCTCTTGTAAAACACGAGTATTTTGGCCATCAGCAGGATAGAGATGGCACACACGTAAGCGCTTTCAAGCGACAAACCGAAATACACCTGTGTGAGTTCCACCGGCAAGAGGACGGCTCCTTCGGTTGCGGTGATGAACAGCAGCGACCTTAGCCACACCATGTTTTTGCGGAAACCGAAGAAGACCACGTTGACAATGGTGTACAGCAGACAGCGCACTATGAAGTGGCCGGCCCACATGCCGAAGAAGATGGCTATGAGCAGGTAGTGCGACGGCAGGATAAACGTGTCGCTGATGTTCTTTTGTGTATAGTAATATTGGAAAAGCGCCAGCAGCAGTGCGCCCTGTCCGGCAAGGAACAGCAGGAAGCGCATCTCGTTTGACGTATATGTGTCGCCCTTCTCGTCAACTCGCGGCTTGCGGAAAAACCGCTTGGCCTGGAGGACAAAGAAGCGGTGGTTGTTGGCGAACGAAACCAGACTGACGATGAAGCACACAAGCAGCGTCACCGTGATGAAATTGTCGTTCTTGAGGGAGTATGGCACGGGGTCGCCGGCCACTCCGTAGCGTCCCGCATCTACCTCCTTGTGCAGCAGCGTGTCGGAGGAAAAGAATGTTTTCCGGTAGTACTGCGGCAAACTGATGTCGCCGACACTCTTGCCGATGCCGTAGCCGGGTATCTGGAGAGTGTCGGGACGCGAACTGTATTCTATCTCCTTTGGATGGAACACCGCCTGTATGGCAGAGTCCTGCTGCGCCGGAGTAGCGTTTCTTGGCAACCGGCTCAACACCTGATAGGGATGCAACGGCCTTGCATCCTGCCTCGGGCGCAGTTCTATGGCCTGCTCCTGTACGTCGGCCAGAGAATCTTCTTGCAGCATAACCATGCAGGGAGACTAAAGGGTGGTTCTATAAATTACCACCGTAATTTTGTTTAATGTTGGATGACTTACGTTTTGTCTTCTTGCGGTCTCTTTTCGGTCCAATCTGTCTGTTCGTTCAGTCGTATAGCTCGCTATACTCTTTCACTCACAGACACACCCGCCACGAAAATAGACTCACAATCTGCCAAAGCTAATTTATAGAACCACCCTAAAGTCCGAACTCCTCCTTTATCTTGTCAACGAGGTCGAGCTTTTCCCACGTGAACAGTTCCACTTCCACTTCCTTTGTCTCGTGGTAGTGGCTCTTGAACACCTTTTTCACCGTTTCGGGTTTCCGTCCCATGTGGCCGTAGGCCGCCGTCTCAGAGAACATCGGCTGGCGCAGCTTCAGTGTCTTCTCGATGGCCTTGGGACGCAGGTCGAACATCTGCGCCACCTTGTCGGCTATCTCGCCGTCGGTCATGTTCACGTGGCTGCGGCCATAGGTGTTCACATATATGTTCATTGGTTTGGCTATGCCTATGGCGTAGCTCACCTGCAGCAGCAGCTCATCGGCCACTCCCGCTGCAACGAGGTTCTTGGCTATGTGGCGCGCAGCGTAGGCCGCCGAACGGTCCACCTTGCTCGAATCCTTGCCACTGAACGCTCCGCCTCCGTGCGCGCCCTTTCCGCCATAGGTGTCAACGATGATCTTGCGTCCCGTCAGTCCGGTGTCGCCGTGCGGGCCTCCTATGACGAACTTGCCTGTGGGGTTGACATAATACTTGATGTCACTGTTGAACAAGGCGAGCACCTTGGGCGAATGAATCTGAGCCTTCACCTTCGGGATGAGGATGTTTTTCACGTCCTCACGAATGGTCTGCTGCATGGCCTTGTCCGACGCGAACTCATCGTGCTGGGTCGAGACGACAATCGTGTCAATCCGTTCGGGCACGCCCTCGTCGCTGTACTGCACCGTCACCTGACTCTTAGCGTCCGGGCGCAGATAGGTCATCTCCCTACCCTGCTTCCTTATGTCGGCCAGAGTGTGCATGATGAGGTGCGCCAAGTCGAGCGATACGGGCATGAAGTTTTCCGTCTCGTTCACGGCATAACCGAACATCATGCCCTGGTCGCCGGCTCCCTGGTCTTCCTCAGAGCCGTTGTCCACACCACGGTTGATGTCGGCACTCTGTTCGTGTATGGCACTCAGTATGCCGCACGAGTTGCCGTCAAACTGATATTCGGCCTTGGTATAGCCTATTTTCTGTATGGTGTTGCGCGCAACGGTCTGCAGGTCGATATACTGGCTGCTGCTCACTTCGCCCATGAGCACCACCTGTCCCGTAGTGCAGAACGTCTCTATAGCGCAGCGCGCCTTGTCGTCGTAGGCAAGAAACTGGTCGAGTATGGCGTCGGATATTTGGTCCGACACCTTGTCGGGATGCCCCTCTGACACTGATTCAGATGAGAATAGATATGACATAGCCGTCCTTTTTTGTTGTTTGTTTTGGGGTGCAAAGTTACAACAATTCCCGGCAATGAGCAAACAGCGAATGAAGAATCACACAATGCGAATTTAGCAGATGCCGAGTCCTCGCGCTTAGCACAGTCGGAAGACTGTAGTTGGTGCTGAGTCCTCACCCAAATTAGCCGCGCCCCCAACGCAGTCGGAAGACTTAGTAGGCAGCCGTTGTGCCTTTTAGCCAAGAGCCGCAGCGAGAACACTGCCCTTACTGAGGTTCAAGAAACATTTTCGACTTTGGGAAAAATTAAAGCGGAAGTTCTCGACAATCGAAAACTTCCGCTTCGGGTGGAGGGTGGGGCTCGAACCCACGACATTCAGAACCACAATCTGACGCTCTAACCAACTGAACTACATCCACCAT
>CAVGKZ010000003.1:0-18097 GCA_963630025.1 bacterium
CTTGTATGAAGTTTCTGTCCGTTAGGCCAGATGTTTGCCGCCAGCTTCTTTCAGATTTCACCTCACGATGAACACCCTTGCTCTTGGCTATGTAATTCCCGCTATTAGGGCTTACTCGGGACTTGCACCCGTTAGACAATGCTCATGCCGAGCATACTACATAAACGGCCTACTTACGCATAGCAAGTAGGCCGTTTGAAATTTGAAACCAAAATATAGACTTTTGCTTACAGATTGGCAGAAAATGCCAATTAAGTGCAGTTTTTTTAGTACACGAACGCCTTGAAGTTCTTCAGGCTTCCCGGCGCTCCCTGCTCCATACGAGGCAGATATTCTATTGCGCCTACGGTATATTCAGCCCCAAGGTCAATCACAATCAGGTGGGGGAAGCTGGAGTTTTTCTCCGTCTGCCAATAGGTTGACTCCTGCAAGTCGAACGCTTTGTCGCCCGTATGGTTGCCGTTTTCGTTCTCAGAGTCGGCATACTTCACGCTCCACTGCTCGCGGCTTATGCGCTTGCCCTGCGGGTCGTCGAGGTAGAGTTCGGCTATTGCGAGCGGTTCGGAGCCGTGCGTGTCCAGACACTGGAGTGCGAGATAGCGTCCCTTGGCCGGAGTCTTGAACTTCAGCGTCTGCCATCCGTTGCCCGAAGCCATCGCTCCGACAAGCACGGGAGTGGCGGAATTGAGGTCGGGCTTGTCGCCTATGCTGTTGTGCTTGTTGCTCTTTTCAAGTTGGAGCTTGTTGAGTTCAGGCTTGTTTTGTCCCCAAACAACGGTTTGCTTTGGACCTACAACGTCGAGCACCACCACTTCGTTGACGCCCTTTTTGAGCCACACGCCGGGGCAGTAAAGGGTCTGCTGCGGACCGATGCTCCATATACGCCCCAGGGGATGGCCGTTCACATACACCTGTCCCTTGCCCCAAGTCTCGAAGTCGAGGAAGGTGTCGCCGACTTTCTTCAGCTTGAATGTGCCGCGATAGTAGCCTGCTGCGCCCTTGCCTGCGTCCTTGGTTGCGGCTTTGGCAAGAGCCTTTTGCGCGGTGGCGTAATCGTCGGGAATGAGAGATATGTTCCAGTTGTGCAAGTCATACGTCACGCTGTGGCCGTCGCACTCGGTTTCAATGGAAACCTTGTCTGTTATGCCCTTGAAATCCTTGATGGCACGTCCGAAATTGATGCGCCCCATGGCCTCAACGAGTATCGAAAGCTTTGCTCCGCGCTTCACCGCAGGCAGGCTAAGGGCCTTTTCGTTCTTCACACGGTCTATCTTTCCGATGTATTTGCCGTCAACAAACACTTGGGCAAAGTCGTGTGCGTCGCTTATGGCGAGCAGACTCTGCTTGTCGATAGCGGGCAGGGTGGTCTCATAGACGGCGCTTCCCCATCCCATGTCCATCTCTTCAAAGGTCTTGGGGTCGCGGCCTGTGAACGTGTTGCTGATGCCGCACGTCAGAGGGGCATACTCGGTCAGGGCAAACCGTGGAACTTCCACTATCTGTGCCGGAGCCTTGGGTACGTCGGGCAGTTTGGCTTCAGAATACTTCTGAAGGGTCTTTCTGAGCAGCCAGAATTTCTCTGTAGGCTGGCCGTATTCGTTGATTGGAGCGTCATAATCGTAGGACGTCACATCGGGAGCGAAGCCCGGAGAGTTGGCTCCTGCCCAATGGCCGAAGCTCGTGCCGCCGTGAGTCATGTAGAGCGAGAACGATATGCCCTTGGAAAGCATCTCGTCGATGCCGCCGACCATGTCCTTTGCCGGACGCGTCTCGTGGCGTGCGCCCCATTTGTCAAACCATCCGCTCCAAAACTCGGAGCACATCAGCGGCGAATTGGGCCTGACCTCACGCAGACGGCTGAACTGTTTGTCGATGTCTGCGCCCGTTCCGAAGTTCATCGTCCACACAAGGTCGGGCAAAGCGTTGCGCTCAAAGTTTGAATTCCAGTCGCATTGGAACATTGCAAGCTGGTTATCGGCTTTTCCGTCTGCCGCCTTTCCCGAAGAAGTGTTCCAGTATTTGCGCAAGGAGTCACGTATCTTGCCCACATACTCCTTGTTTGTGCCGTAGCTTCCGTACTCGTTTTCCACCTGAACCATTATAATCGGGCCACCATTCTGTATGGCCAGCGGCGACAACTGTTCGGCTACTTTCTGCTCAAACAGGCCAACACGTTCCATGAAATATGGGTCTGGCTCGCGCAAACGAATGTCTTTCTTCTTCAGAAGCCACCACGGCAGACCTCCCATTTCCCATTCCGCACACACGTAAGGCCCTGGACGCACTATGACATACATTCCGTTCTTCTGCGCAAGACGGCAAAATTCGGCCACATCGTTCTGCCCGGTGAAGTCAAACTGGTTCTCCTTTTGCTCATGGATGTTCCAGAATACATACAGGCACACGGTGTTCATGCCGAGAGCCTTGCACATCTTTATACGGTGCTCCCAGTACTGCCGGGGTATGCGCGGGTAGTGCAGTTCGGCGGCCTTGACCACAAAAGGCTTGCCGTTGAGCAGAAATGTCTTGTCGCCTGCGGTAAACGAACCTCCGCTTCGGGATGCAGCCGATGCCGACAAGGGCGATAAGGCAAGTGCGGCTGCGGCTGCAATGCCAATCAAAAGCTTTTTCGTATTTTTCATAATTATATCGGTTTTTAGTTGCTTATGCAGTTTTGTAGTTGCTTATGGTAGGGACAAAGATACTCAAAACCTTAATGATGTTATGTGCATGCATCGTTATTTGTTGTACCTTTTCCGTTATTATAAGTGCCAGAGTTGTCGGTTCTGTCATTGTCATTGCCGTCTCCGGGCCTTATGTTCCTGTCCACATAGTCCTTGACCAGCATGCCAAACTCTTTCTTGAAACACTGCGAGAAATAGCGCGGAGTGGCAAAACCCACACGATAGGCCAGCTCGCTGATGCGTATGTCAGGCTCTGCCTGCAATATTCTGCAAGCCTGCTTCAGTCGTATACTGGCGATAAAGCCTGATATGTTCTTGCCGGTCATGGCGCGGAGCTTGTTGTAGAGCGAACTGCTGCTGACGCAAAGGTCTGCTGCAAGTTGCTCTCGCCCGTAATCGCTGTCGGCCAGATTCTCCCTGATTTTGGCTATGACGCTTTCGAGAAACAGTTTGTCGGGACTGCTGTAATGCTGCTCTTCCACCACAAAATCCGTCTGCGCTTCAAACCTGCGGCGTATGCGTTCACGGTTGGCGATGATACTGTCTATGCGCACAAGCAGGTCGCCCACGGCAAACGGTTTGGCTATATAGTCGTCGGCACCAGCCCGATAGCCTTGGTTGCGGTATTCGCTTTGCACCTTGGCCGTCAGCATTATGACCGGAAGATGCGAGTATCCGGAGCTTCCCTTTATCCATTGCGTCAGCTCAATGCCGTCCATTACGGGCATCATCACGTCTGTTACCACCACGTCAAGTGCTGTCCTTTCGATAATCCGCTGCGCTTTCTCGCCGTTGGTGGCCGTCTTCACCTTGAAGTGTTGCGCAAGCAGATTTTCCATAAGCCTCAACAGCTCCACATTGTCCTCCACAAGCAGCACCGAATATTCCTTTTCGCGGTCATCGTCTGTGTTTGTCTCTTTGTCCGACGATACCTTTGAATGTTCTTGCAAGGTAGTCGCGTTGTCAGGATACAACCCGTTTTTTCCGCCAAGCAAGTCCTTTTCCGAACACTGCATAGCCGACGGCGGAGCGTCGTCAATCTCGTCGGCAGAGTAGCTGTCACGGTCTATTGGAAAGGTTACGGTAAAGGTTGTGCCGACGCCTTCCTCGCTTTCGCACTTTATCCTGCCGTGGTGCAGCCGTGTAAGGTCGCGCACGAGCGACAACCCGATGCCTGTGCCACCTACATTCATTCTGCGGTAGTCGCCATCAAGAAATCTGTCGTAGAGGTGTCGCTGTTTTTCGGCAGAAATGCCTATGCCATTGTCTTCCACTTGCAGCGTTGCCGTGTTGCCATTGACGCGGATGGAGAAACGTACAGTACCGTTTTCCCGTGAATATTTGGCGGCATTGCTCAGCAGATTGTATATTATCTTCTCCAGTTTGTCGCTATCGAACCATGCTTTCGTGTCTCTACAGTCTATTGACAGCGTCAGTTTCAAACCGCGTTGGTTGAAGATAGGTGTCAGGTTTCTCACTGTTTCCTGGCAAAACTCCCCGAGCAGAGCCTCGCTTACCTTCAGCTTGAGTTTGCCAGCCTGCGCCTTTCTGACCTCAAGTATCTGCCGAAGCATGCGCGTCAGGCGGTTTATGTTGTTGTGAATGAGTGCCACATGACCGCCGGCTGCCGGGTTTTCACGTCCGATACTGTCCGCTGACACCGATATTACGGTGAGCGGCGTGAGCAACTCGTGGGCTATGTTGGTGAAAACTACTGCCATCTGCAAGCGGTTTTTGGTGCGCAGATGCCTCTGATACCACATGGCGGCAAAAAAGACGCACGCCACGGCCAGCAACAGATAGGCTATGTATGCCAATGTGGAGGCGTACCACGGTGGAAGTACCCGTATGGAGAGCGAGTAGGGCATCTCCGTCCACCGGCCGTCACTGTCAGCGGCCTTGATGTGCAGCTTGTAGCGTCCTGAAGGCATGTTTTCAAACGAAGCCTGTCGGACTGTGGCGTCAGCATAGTGCCATTCGTTATCGTAGCCCTCAAGAAAGTAGGCGTATTTGCACTGTTGGGTGTTGGTATAGGCCAATAGGGCAAACTCAACAGAGAACTTGTTGACTGCCGCAGGTATGGTTATCTCCCTCAAATACTGTGGTGTGTAGCGTCCGAGCCTGACTCGTTCCGTTGAATCAAGCTCTGCATAGCGGTGTCCGTCTATTATAAGGTCGGTCACCACCACGCCGCTTCTTGCCGCTTGGCGAGCCTTGCCTGTGGCTTCGGTGTTTATACCTATTATATTGCCGCCCGACCCGAAGTACAGTTCGTTTCCTGCCCGCAGACTGGACATTGGCAGAAAAACGATGTCGCCCAGACCGTTCTCACTGGTGTATGTGGAGTAGCCAATCTGTCCGTTCGGCTCTTGCGACAGGCACACGAGGGCGTTTTCCGTGGTAATCCACAACCGTCGAGCCTTGTCTTCCTGTATGGAAAACACACGGTCGAGTCCCCAATGCAGACTGTTGCTGAAGTTGTCGAAGCGGTCGCCCTTGCGGTCAAGAAGAAACAATCCGCCGCTGTTGGATATTGCCCAGACATCACCGTGCGAGTCTTCCATGCACTGTATGGCATCGCTTACCGGGAATTTGCCGTTCTGTGGATTATAATATCTGCATTGTGTCTCCTTAGGGCGCATCAGGTTCCCGCTTAGACGCAAGATTCCCTTGTTTTCCGTTGCCACCCACACGTTGCCACTGCGGTCTTCATAGATTTCGCACACGTCCAAGTCGGTATCAAGCGTGCGGCTTTCACCCGCAGGTGAAAGGAAAGAGAGGTGGTGGCGTTCGCCTATGGCCATCGTTCCGTTGCGCAACCGGCACAAGGCTTTCACATAGTCGTCCTTGACATACTGGCAGTTGGAGCAGTTCTTCAGTTCTGCCTTGCCGTGGCTTATCGATATGATGCCGTGGCCGTTGCTTGCCAGCCACAACTCGCCAGGTCTCCGTTCCGTTATGCACGATACGTGTGTGTGGGCTATATTATAGGGAAGTGAAGCCAGTGCTTTGGTGGTCTCGTTCTCCACTGTACGCTGCGAGGTGCGGTCATACAGTACAACACCGAACGGTGCCGTTGACAACCAGAAGCGGTTGCCGTCAGAAGTATACATGGAGTGGATTCTCCTGTCGGATAGTTTGCCGTCCAAAACCGGCAATACCGTGAACGGTGACGGGCGCGTGTCGATGCGGAAAAGGCCGTTGTTCAAGGTTAGCACCCAGATGTTTCCGCTGCCGTCTGTGGCCAAATCCACAGCATTGGTCAGTTTTGCGCCACTGCCGTCGGCTATCTTGTCATACAAGACGAAACCTTTGTCAAGGTTGTTGGCGTCAATTATGCCCACACCGTTGCGCGAACAACTCCAAACGGTGTGGGCCACAGGGTCGTATATGAGTTTGTAGCTTGTGGAATGTGCCTTGTTTCCTTTGTATAAGTCCACCTGTCCCGGGTCGTTGGGCGTACCCGGACGAGTCAGGCACTTCACTCCGTCGCCCCAAGTGCTCACCCACAACCTTCCACGAGGGTCGAACATGAGCTGGTAGGTGGCTTCCATCTCTGAACCGCCGCCTATGCTAAAACTGTGCATCAGGCGTTTTTTCCTGTCATAGCGATATATCTTGTTGGACCATGAACCGATATAGATGTCTCCATTGGGGGCTTCAGCAAACGATTTTGCGCTGAATGACCACAGCCGTTGGCGTTTTCCGTCGGAGTCGATGACAACGGTATTGTCTGCGTCAAGATAAGTAAATGTGCGCTTGTCGGGGTTGCAGCACACCACACCACCGTCAGTGCCTATCCAGAGCGTGCCGTCATTTGACACAAAGAGGGTATAAATCTCCCTTTGCGACGGCTTTTTCATGTGATAAGTGGTGAATTTTCCTGACTTCCTGTCCATGCACACCAATCCGTTGCGTGTGCCTATCCAGAGGCGGTCGCCCTTGTCTTCAGCCAAAGAGAGCACGGAATTGTTGGGAAGCAGTCCCGGCGACATGGCATCGCTGCGATAGGTGACAAAGCGGTAGCCGTCGTATGACTTCACACCCGAATTGGTGCCGAGCCAAAGCATACCGTGTTTGTCTATGAGCAGACAGTTTTGCTCCACAGTAGCAGGGAGATACGCCACATTGACAAGACGCATGGCTGAAGTCCGGTGCAACGGTTCTGCCGCAAAAGCAGCACACGAAGCTATGGACAGAGCCACGGTTAGTATGATAAGGTATATATGGCGCATCACACCTGTAGGCATTGTCTGTTCTCATTTGTGTTCTGACTGGGCACGGAGTCCAGCCTATAGTTGCTGCTTCTACTCCACGTAGTCCAGCTTGACCACCACCACTCTGATGTTTTGGTCTTCCTTGTCTGTCTTCACTTTTGCTATGTGCCAGTCGCACGGGAAGAAGAGGAAGAAGCGGTCAGGGCGCGAGTCTCTGAACTTTACCAGTTCTTTCACGTAGTTGTAGTGCATGACATCGGGGCGATACTTGGACGACTGCGTGCTCGAAGAGTGTTCGATGAGTCCGAAACGTTCCGTCCCTTTCACTACAAACTGGAAGTCAATGTGGTGGTAGTGGCTCTCGCTTCGCTGCTTTTCCAACTCTTCATTGTGGCTGTCCTCCACACTTGCCGTCAGCGTAGAGCCGGGTATAGGGTGCTTTCCTTTTTCCAAAGCGAGCAAATCAGTTTCTGAAAGCCACTTGAAAAGGGCTTTCCATTGCTCTGGATTCTTCTGGTACTGGGTATAAAACTCCACAGCGTTGACACTCTTGTCGGGAGATGCGCCTTTGAAACCCTGTCGCCATTCCCCCTTTTTCAGCCACTTTGTGGCTTCAGACTTCAGCTTTGATGAAGTACAGACCTTGGTGTAATAGCCAGAGCGAGTCGTCAGAACGTCTGATGCAGACTGTGCCACTGCCGCGACGGACATGAAGCTCGACACGGCTGCCAAGCATAAGGTTGAAAGGATATTCGTTTTCATAGTAAAAAGGTTTGGTTTTAGGTGGTAATCTTGTGTAATCTTTAGGAAACTAAGTCCTTATCTGTTCTTATTTCTCATAAACCAGCCATGGCCGTAGAACACATACATGGCAAGACCTATCAGAGCCATTGCTGTGGCTGATATGAGCACCGGTTGTTGTGCTCCAGCAAATACGGAGAAGCCGACAGTGAGTCCCACGCCGACTCCAGTTTCCCATCCCAAGAGGAATGTGCTCTGCGAAGTGCCGCGCTGACAGTGGCGACTGAGTTTGATGAAGAACAGGAGAAAGCGTGAAGCGCATATTCCAACGCCCATTCCAAATAACAGTGGGGCAAAGTATTCGTCGCTGTTGGCCACGTCTATCTGCATTGCCAACAATCCGGCTACCATCAGTATGCCTCCCGACACTATTTCGCTCTTGAGTTCTGCACCTCTAAAGGCAAAGCGTTGCGCCAACAATGCCAATAGAAAACCTCCCATGAGCATTCCGAAGAAGTTGACTGACAGCGATGTACTGAACAAGAGACCGACTGAAGCTGACATGATTGCCAAGTTGACGAAGAGGACAACGCCGTCGGACAGGAAGAAGCGGTCGTTGCTGACCAGACGAACATCGTCGCTGGGGGAACGAAACGGAAAACTTACCAGTCTGACGAGCACGGCCGACAATACAGCGCAGCCTACTGACAGGAGCAAAGCACCCTCTGTGCCGAAGAAAGAAGCTGCCAGAAGTCCGGCGACAGGACCGAGCGAAACGGCGAAACGGCCGAACCATGCAGCACTGTGGTTGGCTTCGGTGCGGGCAAACGATTCGCAGGTGTCAATGATGAGCGTGCTCACCAGCACCATCTTGGACAGCCCATACAATGCGCCTTGTACGAACCGTATGGCGATTATGCTTTCGGGTGATAAAAACCGTGTGTTGCAGCCGTCGTAATACATGAGCAGTGAGCATGCGGCCACTCCCAAGACGGCAAGGATGCACACTCTGTTGCGACGAAACCGCTGAACAAGGTATGAGCAGAAGCAGCCTAAGGCGAACATTCCCAAGGCAAATGCTCCGAAACTCAGTCCGACACTGGCATCTGTATAGCCCCCTCGCTCAGCTATCCAAGTAGGGAATGTGGGCACAAGTCCATAGACGGACATGGAGAGCAGAAGATTGGCAATAGCCATCTTCCAAAAGTCCTTATGCCACAGTCTTATATGTACGCTTGTGTCCTGTGTCTTCATAGTGTCGGATTGGGTTGTTGAACACCCGTTTTTAGTATGATTCGCTCTCGTTTGGGAAGTCGCCAGACTTCACGTCTCCCACATAGTTGCCGATGGCATCGGTCATCACTGTGGCCAGGTCGGCATAGCGACGGAGAAAACGCGGACTGAAGCCTGTGTTCATTCCAAGCATATCGGCCACAACAAGCACTTGTCCGTCGGTACCGTTGCCGGCTCCGATGCCTATTGTAGGCACGTTGATGGCTTTTGTCACCTCGGCAGCCAGTGCTGCCGGCACCTTTTCGAGCACAATGGAAAAGCATCCTGCGTCGGCCAGTGCCTTTGCGTCGGCCATCAGTTTGGCTGCTTCAGCCTCTTCCTTAGCTCTGACGGCGTATGTGCCGAACTTGTTTATGCTTTGTGGAGTAAGCCCGAGGTGTCCCATGACGGGTATTCCCGCGTCGAGAATGTGGCGCACGGTGTCGATAATCTCCACACCACCTTCGAGTTTCAGCGCGTCGCAACCGCTTTCCTTCATTATCTTAATGGCGTTTTTTACGCCGTCGGCGCAGTCTGCCTGATAACTTCCGAAGGGCATGTCGCACACCACGAGGGCGCGCTTCACGGCCTTTACCACCGAACGGGCATGATATATCATCTGTTCAACGGTTATTGGAAGCGTTGTTGTGTTGCCGGCCATCACATTGGAGGCCGAGTCGCCTACAAGAATAGCGTCCACTCCGGCACGGTCAACGATGCCTGCGGTGGTAAAGTCGTATGATGTGAGCATTGAAATTTTCTCGTTGCGCTGCTTCATCTCAACGAGACGATGGGTAGTAACCTTTCGTGTGTCAGAAACCAAATAACCGGTCATATCTTTGATTATGATTGTTTTCGTCGTTTAATTTGGGTGCAAAATTACACTAAAAAGCCGTAAGTGACAAGAAAACCGAACATTCTTTAGAACTGTTCGTACGGAACATGGAACATATACGGGCGATTTATACAGTTATATTGTTACGGTGGGAATTTTTAGAACCTATCTATTATATATAATGTATAGGGCGGCATGGCAAAACAATTGCGGACTGCTCCTTTGGTAGAAACAGTCCGCACCATTGTTGTTCAGCAAACTTGCCGTTTTTTCGTCGTGGGGATTAATCCGTCGATCAATTGTCTTCAAGAGGAATGACGAAGTATTTTACACGACCAGTGGGGTAGGTGCCCTTGATATAGAGCACTGGCTCCTTGCTCGTAGAAGCCTCTTTGACAGCTTCCTGCAGGTCGGATATGGTCTTGATGTTGGTGTCGTTCACCTTCAGGATGATGAAGCCCTTGCCGATGGCGGCATCCTTGAGCTTGCCGTTGTTCACCTTGATAACCTCCAGACCGTAGTTTATGCCGAGCTGTTTCTTCTGACTGTCAGTCACTTCGCGGAAACTTGCTCCGAGAATGTCGAGGTCGGCATTGTTCTTCACCATCTTTGTTGTACCCTGTTCGTTCTTCAGGGTGATGCTTTCTGTGTGCTTCTTCTTGTCGCGCAGATATGTTATCGTGATTTTGTCGCCCGGCCTCTTCTTGGCGATTGCCTCTTGCAGTTCGGCCATCTTGGTCACTTTCTGTCCGTCGATAGCTGTGATTACGTCGCCTTGCTTCAGTCCGGCTGCGGCAGCGGAACCGTCGTCATTGACACTGTTGACGTATACGCCTTCCATCGTGCCGAGGTCAATCTCCTTGCCTGCATCCTTCTGGCTGTCAACATAGTTTTTCACGTCGCTTCCCGTTATGCCGAGGAGTGCGCGCTGCACCATACCGTATTTCTTTATGTCATCGATGACCTTGTTCATGATGGCTGTAGGAATGGCGAAACCGTAGCCGCTATATGATCCGGTTTGGGAGTAGAGCATGGCGTTGATGCCCACCAGTTCGCCCTTGGTGTTGACGAGAGCACCGCCGGAGTTGCCAGCGTTGATGGCAGCATCGGTCTGTATGAACGACTCGATGCCCGTTTGCGATGCGCCGAGAGTGCGCGCCTTGGCACTGATGATACCGGCAGTCACGGTGTTGTTCAGTCCGAGCGGGTTGCCGATGGCCAATACCCATTCGCCCACCTTCACGTCGTCGCTGTTGGCAATGGCAATGGCCGGCAGATTCTTGCCGTCAATCTTTATCAGGGCAAGGTCGGTAGCCTTGTCGGTTCCTACGATGCGTGCCGAGTACTCCTTGTTGTCATTGAGCGTGACGGTGAGTTCGTCGGCTCCATCAACCACATGGTTGTTAGTGACGATGTATCCGTCTGACGAAATGATTACGCCCGAACCTGTGGCGGTGCGCTTCGGAGTCTGCACCTGACGCTGGCGTGTGCCGCCGTTGCCGCGGCCGAAGAAGTCGCCGAATGGGTCGCTGAAGAAGTCGCTGAACGGATCGCTCTCCACGTTCACGGTCTTTACCTTGCTGTTTTGCACATATTTAATGTGAACGACCGATGGCAGAGCCTTGTCCGCTGCATAAGTCAAGTCTACGGGTTGTCCTGCAGGTGTTGCTGCACCGGCTTTGTTGAATGCGGCCACCGAGAAAGCGATGGACACGAGGCAGATTGCCGACATTAGAAAATTAGCAATTTTTTTCATCTCTATTGTACTTTGTTGTTTATGTCTTTCAGACGGGTGCAAATATAGGAGCAAAATCTGTTACGGTGTCAGAATGTCATGTTTATTTGTTTCAATTTAACAATTCGATTATTGGGCTTAACGGCTATTGTCTGTTAGATAGCGGATAATAAAAATTAGTCAAAACGGCGGCATTTGTGACTAATTGTCAACAGAGTTTTGGCGGTTTTTGAACCAGAAAGCATTAGGCTTACGAAAGCGGATGTGGTCTTCGCAACTTGTAAAAATCGCAGATGCGATTTGTAAGTGTGCCGTTTAAGGGTCGTAAGTGTGCCATTTACGCATCCTAAATGGCACACTTACGACCCTTAAACGGCACACTTATGAATACAAACAAAAATGGTTGTTTATGCTTACAGTATCTTCTTGCAATGCTTTATATAAAAGATACTGTAAGCAAAAGAAGTTGTTTTGCTTACAATTTTTCGACGTTTTTTTTCGGGAAATATGTTGTCTCTGCTCCGAGAAAACGTGTGTTGAGGATGCGAAATTACTTGAGAAAGGGGTTGGAAGCAAGCTCTTCGGCAATGGTGGTTTGCGGTCCGTGTCCCGGAAGAATGACGGTATCGCCCGGCAATTTTGCCACCTCGTTGTGCAGACTGTACATGATGTCGTCCATACTGCCCAGGATAAAGTCGGTGCGGCCTATGCTTTGGCGAAACAGTGTGTCGCCCGAAAAAGCCAAACTTTCTTCTTCGCATACAAAGAACACTGAACCGGGAGAGTGGCCTGGCGTATGGAGAATGCGGAGCGTATGGCGGCCGAAGGTTATCGTGCCGCTATCTGACAGATACCTTCCCACAGGCGGCAACTCCTCGTCGAGAGTCATGCCGCAAAGCGTCATTGCCTGTTCGGAAAGACGTTCCATCAACTGTTGGTCTTTAGCGTTTACTTCCACTTTCTGACCGTATTCCTTGAAAATAAAGCCGTTGCCGAAGTTGTGGTCTATGTGTCCATGGGTAGCTATGAGGTGAGTCGGCTTCAGTTGGTTGTCGCTGATATAGCTTTTGATGGCACTTTTCTCCTCGTCATACAGTGCACCGCAGTCAACAATCAAGGCCTCTTTGGTCTCGTCGTTGACCACGTAGCAGTTTTCCCGAAAGGGATTGCAAACAAAACGCTGGATTTCAATCATGTCAAATGTTGGTTTTACGCTTCGGCAGTTATTCTTGGAACATTACTATAGTGGCAGATAGATAACGTTTTTGCCCTTGAACCAATCTTCCTTGAACCAGTTTTCAATGGGCATCACCTCTACAATCTTTTTGAAAGGCTGGATTTCGGCCGACACATCGCCGCCTTTCAGACAGATTATACCGTTAGGCATGGCGTTCTGCTGTTTCTTGGAGATGTTCTTCCTTACGATTTTAACAAGGTCGGGTAGGAGCATGACCGCACGACTCACAACAAAATCGTATTTGCCTTTCTCTTCTTCACCGCGCAAGTGCTCCGGCTGACAGTTTTCCAAACCTATCGCCTTGGCCACTTCGGTTGCAACAAGTATCTTTTTGCCTGTTCCGTCAATAAGTTTGAAGTGACATTCGGGAAAAAGTATGGCCAACGGAACTCCCGGGAAACCTCCTCCAGTACCGAAATCGAGTATGCTGGTGCCGGGACGGAACGTTATGGCTTTGGCTATGGCAAGCGAATGGAGCACATGGTGCTCATATAGATTGTCAATGTCCTTGCGAGAGATGACGTTTATCTTGGCATTCCAGTCGGAATACAGGTCGTATAGTGCGGCAAACTGCTCGCGTTGCTTTTCAGTAAGTTCGGGAAAGTGTGCGATTATATGCTCCATGACAGGTGGATGATGGTGTGTTTTCAGTTGTTGAAATCCTTCGTCAGCAACTCTTCAAGGTCGGAATAGCTGACGGAAAGTCGGGTTACACCCTGTTCGTAGGGCGCAATCTCATAGATGTTATATATAAATGTGATGTCGTCCTTGCCGAGAATGAAGTTTTGCGACGCATACATATCGGTGGTGTTCAGATAACCTTTGTCCTTCAAGTCGTTCAGACTTGACGCATCGGCGGCGTCCTCCAGTTTCTTTTGCAGTATTTCGGCGAGCCTTTTCTCTGCACCTTGCACGAAAATATCGTCCAGACGTACGCGTTGTCCAGTGGACTTTTTGAAGTTGAAAACAATGTCTTGGCTTATTCCGTGCGCTCCTCCTTCGTAGTAATCGAGTTTGGCGGTATACACGACAATGCCTTTCCGCCCCTCCTCAATGGACGTTTCCATACTGTATTTATACTCGTACCAAGGTTTTCTCCGGCTGTCCGAACGGTCGGCGGCATAGAATTTCGACATGCTTTCCTTGTAGTTGGCGGCATAACCGTTGGCAAAGGCTCTTGCATTTTGCGGCACATCGCTTCCGTTTGCGTCGAACAGTTCCTTGCAAATAATGGTGTTTATTTTGCTGGAGCAGGTGTCTTTGTTGTCACTTGCGTACGAAATCTTCAGGTTGACCGTACATTTCGGCGAGTCCTTGTCGCCAGTAAGCGGAACAGTTTTCGTCACTTCAACCGTGGAAAAGGCTATTTCCTTGCCGTCATCATGGCTGCATGACACCCAAAGAAAGGATGCAACGGTCAGAAGAATAACCACAAACGTCGGTGCAAAGCGCAGTTTTGTTGTGAACATCTTTTGGAGTATTGGAATGGAAACACCGCCTTACATCGGTTGGTTCTTGAGATATGCGTTCTTCCAAACCATGAACCACGCACCGGTGAGCAGGGCGCAAGCGAAACTTATGACGTAAGACAAGTTCCAGTCGAGGTTCAAACTGTATTGGTCAACGCAGATGTAGCACACGCAAACCGCAACCATGAACATTCCTGGAAGGAGCGTTATGTAGTATGGCTTGTGGCGTTTGGCCAGATATATGGATATGGTGAAGAATGTGAATATGGAGAAAGTCTGGTTGAACCATGCGAAATAACGCCACAGTACGTCGAACTTGACAAACAAGAGTATGACGCTGATAATAAAGACCGGCATACAGATGAGTACTCGGTTGACCACTTTGTCCTGCTTTACCTTGAGCATATCAGCCAGAATAAGGCGCGCGCAACGCAGAGCGGTGTCGCCTGTGGTTATAGGAGCTATGACTATGCCCAATACTGCCAGTACAGCTCCGAACGTGCCGAGCCAACTCTCGCAAATGCGGTTGACTAATATGGCAGGATTGATGCTTCCGTGACCGTCAAGCATGGCGTTGTATATCTTTTCGTAGGGAGTGTTGCCCGCAACGTCAAGTTCACCGATGAATTCAAGTGTTGCTGCACACCAGATAAGTGCAACCAAACCCTCGACAATCATTGCTCCGTAGAACACGCGGCGACCATAACGCTCGTTCTTTATACAGCGCGCCATCAGCGGACTCTGTGTCGCGTGGAAACCACTGACTGCTCCGCAAGCGATACAGATGCACATGCAGGGGAAAACGGGAAGCGTTCCGCCGGGATAGTGGTTTTCAAAAGCGTCGGTAATCTCAGGTATCGATGTGCCGATGTGCTGGAATGTGCATGCAAATACGCACACCGCCATAAAAATAAGCACCACTCCGAAGAATGGATATATCTTTCCGATGATTTGACCGATAGGCAATGTGGCGGCAATGAGGTAGTAAAGGAATATTATTACCACCCAAATCATGTAGCTGTTGTCTATGATACTGTCGGTATAGTTAGCGAGCAATATAGCAGGAGTCTTTACGAATACCGCCACCACGAGTATCATCAGCAGCAAAGCAAGGTAGCGTTGGGCGTTGCGTGCCAGTGTTCCCATCTCGTCACCTACTATCTCCGGCAATGAAGCACCGTTGCGCTTTAGCGAAATCATTGCAGCCATATAGTCGTGTACAGCTCCTCCGAAAATACATCCAAGCACTATCCAGAAATAAGCGGCTGGTCCGAACAGCAAACCCTGTATGGTTCCGAAAATGGGACCCGTGCCTGCAATATTAAGAAACTGTATTATGAAGACTTTCCATGTGGGCATCGGTGTGTAGTCTACACCGTCTTGAAATGCGTAGCAAGGTGTTTTTTTGTTAGGATCGGGCTGCATGATGCGCTCAACAACCTTTCCGTAAACGGTATATCCCAAAATCAGACATACCAAACTTGCAATAAATGTATACATGATGTTAGAAAAATTTCTGCAAAATTACAGTTTTTCAAATAAACGGCAAAGATTGCTACTGATTTTTACTTCACTCCGTTGCTGTCTTTTACTTTGCTCCGTTGCTGTCTTTTACTTTGCTCCGTTGCTGTCGTCGTGGCTGTTTTGCTGTCCGTCAATCGTTATCTTGATTTTCGATATGCGCCTTTCGTCCATGTTGACAATCTCAAACGTGAACTTTTCAAACGTTATTTTTTCGCGCAATGTCGGGAAATCGCCCTTTATCTCAAGTATCAGTCCTGCCAAGGTGTCGGCATCGCCCTCAACTTCATTAAAAGTGTCGGGTGCAATGGCGATGATTTTGCAGAAGTCACTTATAAGTGTTTTGCCTTCAAAGATATACGTATTGTCGTTGACGCGTATATAATTCTTCTCGTTATCGTCATATTCGTCGTTGATTTCGCCTACGATTTCTTCGAGAATGTCCTCAAGTGTCACGATGCCACTCGTGCCGCCGAACTCGTCAACTACGATGGCCATGTGTACCTTATTCTGCTGAAATTCCTTTAAGAGGTCGTCTATCTTCTTGGTTTCAGGAACAAAATAAGGTGGTCGTATCAGCGATTGCCAGCGGAAGCTTGACGGTTTGCCGAGATGGGGCAACAGGTCTTTGATATAGAGCACACCGCGTATGCTGTCCATTGTACCCTGGTACACCGGCACTCTGGAGTATTTATTTTCAACGATGCACTTTATGACGTCGGGAAACTGCGATTCGAAGTTGATGTCCACTACGTCCTGACGGCTTGTCATTATCTCTTTCACCGTCTCGTTGCCGAAATGGGCGATGCCTTCAAGTATGTTCTTCTCGTCTTTTATGGCAGATTTGTCAGTAAGCTCCAGGGCCTGTTCCAGGTCGTTGGCACTCAGCACATGATTTTCCTTCTTGACAACTTTCTCCACCAGCACTCCCGTGCGCAGCAGTATGGAACTTAGCGGGTAGAACAGTTTGCGGCAGAAGAGTATTCCGCCTACAGTCTTGCGGCAGAAAGCCAACTGACGTTGCGCACAATACAGTTTGGGCATGATTTCTCCGAAAAGCAGCAGCAGGAACGTGAGTATTACCGTAAGGCAGGTGAACCTCAGCCAATAAGAGTTGCCGAAATCTATGGTGTGTTCAAAGAACTTGTTGAACAGCATGATGATGGTAACGTTGACCAGATTGTTGGTTATTAGGATGGTGGCCAACGTTCGTTCAGAGTCGTCCCTAAGAGCTTTTAGTTTTTTGTCGTTTTCCGACTTCTCCTCATCCAATTCGTTGAGGTCGTTCGGTGACAATGAAAAGATGGCTATCTCTGAACCGGAAGCAAATCCGGAGACTACAAGCAGTAGACAGCCGAGCAGTCCCGTGAGGACGACTCCAAGCGTCGGTGCAACGAAATGCACTCCTGCAAAAAGACTATTGAAATCTATTGGTGACAATTATTATATGATTTTCGTTTTAGGGATTTCTTTTTATCTCCATTCAGAATGGAGCGTCTTTCACTTCGTCGCTTAATGGTTGCGGCGTTAAGGATGATGCGTTTTGCTTTGTGTTGTCATTGCTCGATGAGTTTGCCGACTGTGTTTTCGGCGAGAGCATTTCCATGTTGTCTGCCCAAACCTCCGTTATGTTGTGCCTGACGCCCTGCTTGTCGTTATAGGAAGTGTAGCGTATACGTCCCTCAATGTACAGCTTGTCGCCTTTGTGAACGTATCTTTCAACCACTTCGGCCAGTTTACGCCACAATACGACGTTGTGCCAGTCTGTATGGTCTGGCACTTGCGTTCCGTTTTGCAACGTATAGCCGCGCTCGGTTGTGGCCAGCGGCAGTCGAGCTACAGCCACTCCGTGGTCAACATATCTCACTTCGGGGTCTTTTCCCACGTTTCCTATGAGCATAACTTTGTTCATGGCGTATTCAATTCCGGTTGCTAATATACATCAAGGTGTAGAATTATGGTTTCCTGTCGTGCTGCTTTTCGTCCTTTACTTGCACAGTCCGAGGAATTTGAAGCGGAAGTTCTTTCCCTTTACCGACGGGAATTGACTGCGGTTGTCAACCCTTTGGCGCAGATGTTCCACTATGCGGTTGTAGCAGTCGATGCCTGAAACTGCCTTGCAGCGAGCAACAAAGTGAGTGTCGCGATACTGGAATTTGCCAGTGCCGGGCACCATCAGCACTCGTTTGAAGTCTATTGAGCCTTCATACCAGCCTGGCTGGTCCTCGTTGAGCTGTGCCATCACCGGAGAATAAGCCTTTTCGTTGCTTGCTCCATTATTGTTGTGCAGTGCACGTTTCTCTTTGAAGTCGAGCATGGTCGGAGCTTCGGTCTTTATTATGATGAAATAGACCCTTGGACGAATCTTGTAACGCTTCGGATAGTA
>CAVGKZ010000004.1:0-21591 GCA_963630025.1 bacterium
TTAGCGTTCTTAAACGGCAGACCAAACGCCTTCAGGAGAGCATAACCCTCCTCATCAGTCTGGGCGGAAGTAACGAAAGTGATATTCATTCCCTGAATACGATCTACAGAATCGATATTTATTTCCGGGAAGATTATCTGCTCCTGTATACCGAGCGTATAGTTGCCTTTTCCGTCAAATTTGCTTTCAATTCCCTTGAAGTCACGAATACGAGGCAAAGCTATCTTAACGAGTTTCTCCAAGAACTCATACATACGCTCACGGCGCAGTGTCACCATGACACCGATAGGCATCTTCTTACGGAGTTTGAAGTTGGCAATATCCTTCTTAGAATATGTTGCCACAGCCTTCTGTCCTGTGATTGCAGTAATTTCGTTTATCGCAACATCTATGATTTTCTTATCCTGAGTGGCATCACCCAAGCCTTGGTTGACCACGATTTTCTTCAAGACAGGCACCTGCATTTTGGAAGAGTAGTTGAACTGCTTCTCCAAGGCAGGAGCTATTTGCTCGATATAGGTCTTCTTCAGTTGTGCTGTATTCATTACTTGATTTCCTCCCCTGATTTTTTAGCGATGCGAACTTTCGTTCCATCTTCTTTCACCTTGATGGCAACTCGTGTAGGCTCACCGCTCTTAGGATCCACAAGGCTCAGGTTTGAGATGTGGATAGGTGCTTCCTGCTTAATGATGCCACCTTGCGGGTTCTGTGCAGAAGGCTTCGCGCTCTTAGACACCATATTTACGCCTTCGACAATGGCACGTTGCTCCTTAACAAGAACCTTAAGCACTTTGTGGGGAGCAGGGAATTTCCCATTCGCCTTCTTGTCCTTGCTGTTTCCGGCAATGACAAGCACCATGTCATTCTTCTTTATCTTTAATTTACTGCTCATTTTGTTTCCTTTAAATAGTTAAAGAACCTCAGGCGCCAAAGAAACGACTTTCATGTTAACGGCACGCAACTCACGGGCAACAGGACCGAAAATACGGCTACCGCGAAGTTCGCCGGCATTGTTCAGCAACACACAAGCATTATCGTCAAAGCGAATATATGACCCGTCAGCACGACGAATCTCTTTCTTTGTGCGGACTACCAAAGCCCTTGATACTGCGCCTTTCTTCAAATCACTCGATGGGATTACGTTCTTGACAGCAACGACAATCACGTCCCCAACACTTGCATAACGACGACCGGTTCCACCCAAAACACGAATGCAAAGGGCTTCACGCGCACCGCTGTTATCGCATACAGTAAGTCTTGATTCTGCTTGTATCATAATTACTTAGCTTTTTCTACTATTTGAACTAATCTCCATCTCTTCGTCTTGCTCAGAGGGCGTGTCTCCATGATAAGAACTGTATCACCAACGTTGGCTTCGCTCTTCTCATCGTGAGCGTGGTATTTCTTCGTCTTCTGCACGAACTTACCATATATCGGGTGCTTCTCCTTGAACTTTGCAGCAACTACTATGGTCTTCTCCATTTTGTCACTGACAACGACACCCTGTCTTGTCTTTCTTAAATTTCTTGTTTCCATCGTATTGCCCCGATATTATTTGTTAAGTTCCTTCTCACGGAGTATCGTCTTCATACGTGCGATATTGCGACGTACCGTCCTGATTTCTGAAGGATTCTTCAAAGGAGTAATGGAGTGGTTGAACTTCATCTTGTCATACTCCTTGACCTCCTGTGCTATACGCTCGGCCAAGTCTTTGGTCTCAATTTCTCTAATCTCTTTTGCCTTCATAATCAAGCGTTTTTATCGTAATCACGTCTAACTATAAACTTTGTCTTCACTGGCAATTTCTGCGCTGCAAGACGGAGAGCCTCCTTTGCAATGTCGAATGAAACGCCTTCCACTTCAAAGAGGATGCGTCCTGGAGTAACGGGAGCCACCCATCCTGCGGGATCACCTTTACCTTTACCCATACGCACATCTGCCGGCTTGCGTGTGATTGGTTTGTCCGGGAAGATTCTAATCCAAACCTGTCCTTCACGCTGCATATAGCGGTTAACCGCCACACGTGCAGCCTCAATCTGCCGGCTGTCTATCCATTTTGCCTCAAGTGTCTTGATGCCAAAGCTTCCAAAGGCCAGCTGCGTGCCCCTGTGAGCGTTGCCTTTGTTGCCGCGCCCGTCCTGAGGTCTTCTATATCTTACTCTCTTAGGTTGTAACATGATAGCTTCTTACTTTACTTTTTACTTGTTCTTCTTGTTACGGAATTTTCTGCCGCCATTGTTACTTCCGCCAGAGCGGTTGTTGCCTTTTTCCTGTGCGAAGTTTGGAGCGAGGTCACGCTTGCCAAACACTTCACCGCGACAAATCCACACCTTGATTCCAAGCAGTCCCACCTTTGTGAGGGCTTCAGCCTGGCAGAAATCTATGTCTGCACGGAAAGTGTGCAGAGGAGTACGTCCTTCCTTGAACATCTCCTTGCGAGCCATTTCAGCTCCGTTCAGACGTCCCGTAATCTGTATTTTTATGCCTTCGGCTCCAGCACGCATAGTGTTGGCCACAGCCATCTTTATAGCACGACGATAAGCGATTTTGCCTTCCACCTGACGTGCGATGTTGTTCGCAACGATTGTCGCGTCAAGTTCAGGCTTCTTCACCTCATAAATGTTGATTTGAATCTCCTTGTCGTAGAGTTTCTTCAACTCCTCGCGCAATTTATCAACATCCTGTCCACCTTTACCAATGACGATACCCGGACGGGCAGTACAGATTGTAATGGTAACCAGTTTCAATGTGCGCTCGATGACAATGCGAGACACGCTAGCCTTTGCCAAGCGCTCGTTGAGGTATTTGCGGATTTTCCGGTCCTCAACCAGATTGTCTCCGAAGTCCTTGCCTCCGAACCAATTTGAATCCCAACCCCTAATGATACCAAGACGGTTGCTAATTGGATTTACTTTCTGTCCCATTCTCTTTTACTATTTATCATCATTAGTTTTTGTGTCCACAAACAGTGTTACGTGATTGGAACGCTTACGAATTCTGTATCCGCGTCCTTGAGGAGCTGGTCTCATTCTCTTCAATGTGACGCCCTCATCAACAAACACTCTTGTAACAAACAATTCACCGTCTTCCGCCTTGCGGTCGTTTTTGGTTTCCCAATTGGCGATGGCAGAACGGAGAAGATTCTCGACATCAGCAGCTGCGGCTTTTTTCGAGAAGCGCAGCACAGCAAGCGCACGATTTACCTCCATGCCACGGATCAAGTCCACGACATATCTCATCTTGCGCGGAGAAGAAGGAACGCCCTTCAGCTTAGCAAAATATTGCGTGCGGAGGCTTGCTTTCCTTTCTTCAGCTTTAATATGTTTTCTTGCTCCCATTATTTTATTCTTTTATTTTTCTGGTGAAATCTCCGTTTAGCGCTTATTTCCAGCATGACCGCCAAAACGGCGTGTCGGAGAGAACTCTCCGAGCTTGTGCCCGACCATGTTCTCCGTGATATAAACGGGGATAAACTTATTACCGTTGTGGACTGCAACAGTATGACCCACGAAGTCCGGGGATATCATTGAAGCCCTTGCCCATGTTTTAACAACACTCTTCTTTCCGCTCTCGTTCATGGCGAGAATCTTTTTCTCCAAAGAGACGTTTATATATGGACCTTTCTTTAATGAACGACTCATGATTTACACTTAGTTAACTTGATTACTTACTTGCTCTTTCGATAATGTACTTGCTTGAAAGCTTCTTAGGAGCACGTGTCTTAAGACCCTTTGCATACAAGCCCTTACGAGAACGTGGATGACCTCCAGACTGGCGTCCTTCACCACCACCCATCGGGTGATCAACAGGGTTCATCACGACACCACGGTTGTGCGGACGACGACCCAACCAGCGAGAACGTCCTGCCTTACCAGACTGTTCAAGAGCATGATCTGAATTTCCTACGCTTCCTACAGTAGCCTTGCAAGCACTGAGGATTTGGCGAGTCTCGCCTGAAGGGAGCTTGATAACGCAATAGCGTCCCTCGCGAGAAGTTAACTGAGCGAAATTGCCAGCCGAACGAACGAGCAGGGCACCTTGTCCCGGGCGCAATTCAATGTTGTGAATCACGGTACCCACGGGAATGTTGGCGAGTGGAAGGGCGTTACCAATCTCTGGCGCAGCCTCCGCACCTGACATCAACTTAGAGCCAACCTGCAGCCCATTGGGAGCAATGATGTAACGTTTTTCACCATCAGCATAGAAGAGCAATGCTATACGTGCCGAACGGTTCGGATCGTACTCAATTGTCTTCACGACTGCTGGAACACCATCTTTCTCTCGCTTGAAGTCTATCACACGATACTTCCTCTTGTGACCGCCACCTCTGTAGCGTACGGTCATCTTACCGGTGTTGTTTCGACCGCCGGTAGAGCGTTTGCCGTAAACGAGAGACTTTTCTGGCACGGATGCAGTAATATCCTCGAACGTGCCAATAACCTTGTGTCTTTGGCCGGGTGTAACCGGCTTGAATTTACGTACTGCCATTTTTTATTCTTCGATATTGCTATAAAAATCTATGGTATCGCCTTCCTTCAGCGTAACGATTGCCTTCTTATACGCATTTTTCTGACCCTTTATGAGGCCAGCTCTTGTGTAACGCGCAGAACGCTTTCCGGCGTAACGGCTTGTGTTAACCGCAATAACCTTAACGTTGAACAGGCTTTCCACTTCCTTCTTTATTTGAAACTTGTTTGCATCAGGATTTACGATGAAGCCGTACTTCGCAGTAGCCTTCTTCGTTATCTCCTGACCCTTGTTCTTACCAGCTTTCGGAGTGTAGGTTCTGTCCACAGAAGACTTGTCCGTAATCTTGGTCATTTTCTCAGTGACCAAAGGTTTGATCAATATTGCCATTTGCGTTTGTCTCCTTTTATTTGTTCAAAATTGCATCAATTGTCTTCAGCGAACCCTCGGTTATCACGAGCACGTCAGCATTCAAAACTTTATACGTATTCAGTGCTGCTGCGCGTATTATCTCCGTACGCTGTAAGTTGCGAGCCGACAAATATACATTTTTATTTGCATCTGGCAAAACGAACAGAGTCTTCTTGCCGTCGACTTTGATATTTTTTGCAATGTTTATAAATTCTTTTGTCTTTGGAACTTCAAGATTGAAGTCCTCTACAACGACAATTGAATTTTCCTTTGCCTTGTAAGACAGTGCACTCTTACGAGCAAGAACCTTTACTTTTTTATTGAGTTTGAAACCGTAGTCGCGTGGCTTTGGGCCGAACACACGTCCACCGCCAACGAGCACAGGTGAGTTGATATCACCACGGCGTGCACCGCCGCCGCCCTTCTGGCGTCCGAGCTTGCGAGTAGAACCGGCATGCTCACTTCTTTCCTTAGCCTTGGCTGTACCCTGACGCTGATTTGCCAGGTACTGTTTAACGGCCAGATAGATAACATGGTCATTAGGCTCAATGCCATAGACTGCGTCGGTCAGTTCAACCTTACGTCCTGTATCCTCGCCTTTTATATTCAATACGTTGATTTCCATTACTTATTTATTAAAAGGGTTGAACCTATGCAACCGGCCACGCTACCTTTCACAAGGATCAGGTTGTGCTCCGGTATTACCTTTAACACTTTCAGATTCTGGGTTGTCACTCTGTCACCACCCATACGGCCGGCCATACGCATACCCTTGAACACCTTTGCAGGGTAAGAACAAGCTCCGATAGAACCCGGCTTACGAGCGCGGTCGTCCTGTCCGTGAGTACTCTGGCCAACACCGCCGAAGCCGTGACGCTTCATTACACCCTGAAAGCCTTTACCCTTTGATGTACCAATTACATCAACGAACTCAACTCCATTGAAGATGTCCACCGTGATGGTGTCACCGAGGTTGTATTCCTCGTCAAACTTGAACTCGGCCAAGTGGTGCTTAGGTGTTGTACCGGCTTTCTTGAAGACTCCCTGCATAGGCTTTGAGGTATTCTTTTCCTTTGCCTCGCCATAGCCCAACTGAACAGCCTTGTAACCGTCCTTTTCAACGGTTTTTACCTGTGTTACAACACAAGGACCTGCTTCGATAACAGTGCACGGCACATTCTTGCCGTCGGCACTGAAAACGGATGTCATTCCGATTTTCTTTCCAATTAATCCTGGCATTTCAATTAATGTTAATATGTATTGTAGTACTATACTTTGATTTCCACTTCCACGCCGCTGGGCAACTCAAGTTTCATAAGAGCATCAACTGTCTTGGCTGTTGAGCTGTAGATGTCTATCAGACGCTTGTAGTTTGAGAGCTGGAACTGTTCACGAGCCTTCTTGTTAACGAAGGTTGAACGGTTCACGGTGTAGATGCGCTTGCGTGTAGGCAATGGAATAGGACCGCTGATGATAGCACCTGTAGCCTTCACAGCCTTCACGATTTTCTCTGCTGACTTGTCAACCAGTGTGTGGTCATAAGATTTCAGCTTGATTCTGATTTTCTGACTCATGTCTTTTTTAATTGTAATTGTTTTGCTTTGCAGAACCCTTGCGCCTGCTTAAGAGTCATTCGCTAAACAGGGTTTGTCTGCATATCTGTTTTCATGCACAAGAACCGGAAGCGCATTTGCGCCACCAGTTCTTATACTATTATTTATACGAGGTCGGCACGGCCTTTCACCTCCTCAAGCACAGTCTTGGCGATTGTGCTTGACAGCGGAGCGTGATGATCATACTCCATTGAGCTTGTAGCGCGGCCGGAAGTGATGGTACGCAGAGCTGTCACATAACCGAACATCTCTGACAACGGAACCATTGCCTTGATGACACGTGCACCGCTACGAGCCTCTTCCATGCCCTCTACCTGGCCACGACGCTTGTTCAAGTCACCGATTACGTCACCCATGTTCTCCTCAGGAGTGATAACCTCAAGCTTCATAATCGGCTCCATGAGCACAGGACCAGCCTTTACACATCCGTTCTTGTAAGCGTTGAGAGCTGCAAGCTCGAATGACAACTGGTCAGAGTCAACCGGATGGAACGAACCGTCGACCAAAACGACCTTCAAGCTGTCCATAGGATAACCACCGAGCACACCGTTCTTCATGGCGTTCTCAAAGCCTTTCTGCACCGAGGGGATGAATTCCTTAGGAATGTTACCTCCCTTAACCTCATTGACGAACTGGAGTCCGCCCTCCTTGTAGTCCTCGTCGATCGGGCCAATGTTAACGATGATGTCAGCGAACTTACCACGACCACCGCTCTGCTTCTTGTAAACCTCGCGGAGATTGATAGTCTTGGTGATTGCCTCCTTGTAGTTAACCTGCGGCTTACCCTGGTTACACTCAACCTTGAACTCACGCTTCAGACGGTCGATGATGATGTCGAGGTGAAGCTCACCCATACCAGAGATGATGGTCTGACCACTCTGCTCGTCGGTACGCACGGTGAATGTAGGATCCTCTTCTGCCAACTTTGCAAGACCGTTGTCCAGCTTTGCAATATCAGCCTGGCTCTTCGGCTCAACTGCGATAGAAATCACAGTATCGGGGAAGCTCATTGACTCAAGCACGATAGGATGTGCCTCGTCGCAAAGAGTATCACCAGTGCGGATATCCTTGAAACCTACACCTGCTCCGATGTCACCAGCGTCGATTGAATCCATAGGAATTTCCTTGTTGGAGTTCATCTGGAACAGACGGCTCACGCGCTCTTTCTTACCAGAACGGGTATTGTATACATAAGAACCGGCAGAAACCTTACCGGAATATACGCGGAAGAACACCAGACGTCCCATGTACGGGTCGGTAGCAATCTTGAATGCCAAAGCCGATGTAGGAGCGTCCTCTGAAGGCTTGCGGTCTTCCTCTTCCTCAGTGTCGGGGTTTGTTCCAACGATAGCCTCTGTATCAAGAGGTGAAGGCAGGAATGCGCAAACATAGTCGAGCAGAGGCTGCACACCCTTGTTCTTATAAGAAGAACCGCAAATCATAGGAGTGCACTCCATAGCCACGGTACCCTTGCGGATAGCGGCGATAACCTCAGCCTCAGTGATTGAGTCGGGATCGTCGAAGAACTTCTCCATGAGAGCCTCATCATATTCAGCAGCAGTCTCAAGCAGCTTGTTGCGCCACTCGTCGCACTCATCCTTCAGGTCAGCAGGTATTTCTTCAACGTCATACTCTGCTCCCATGGTCTCGTCGTGCCACAGGATGGCCTTCATCTTAATGAGGTCAACGACACCCTTGAAGTTCTCCTCAGCACCGATAGGCACCTGCAGAACCACAGGGTTTGCACCGAGGATATCCTTCATCTGCTGCACTGTCTCAAAGAAGTCAGCGCCAGAGCGGTCCATCTTGTTCACATATCCGATACGGGGTACGTTGTACTTGTCAGCCTGACGCCAAACGGTTTCAGACTGGGGCTGCACACCGTCAGCGGCAGAATAAGTAGCCACCGCACCGTCGAGCACACGCAGTGAACGCTCAACCTCAGCGGTGAAGTCCACGTGTCCCGGAGTGTCAATGAGGTTTATCTTATAGCTCTTGTCATTCCAAGTCCAGTTGCAAGTGGTAGCAGCTGAAGTGATAGTGATACCACGCTCCTGCTCCTGAGCCATCCAGTCCATCGTTGCGGCACCGTCATGCACCTCACCGATTTTGTGTGTCTTACCTGTGTAGAACAGGATGCGCTCAGAAGTGGTGGTCTTACCGGCATCGATGTGAGCCATGATACCAATGTTACGAGTCAAATGTAAATCGCGGTTTGCCATTTTCTTTTACCCTTTATATTGATATTATTAGAACCTGAAGTGAGCGAATGCGCGGTTAGCCTCAGCCATGCGGTGCATATCCTCCTTACGCTTGTATGCGCCACCCTGGTTATTGTAGGCATCCATTATCTCGGCTGCGAGCTTGTCGGCCATCGACTTGCCGCTGCGCTTGCGAGCGAACGCAATCATATTCTTCATCGAAACGCTCTCCTTACGGTCGGGACGAATCTCTGTAGGCACCTGGAAAGTGGCACCACCGATGCGGCGGCTCTTCACCTCCACCTGCGGAGTGATGTTGTCGAGGGCAGCCTTCCATATTTCAAGGGCAGTCTTCTCCTCATTGCTCATCTTCTCCTTAACCTTATCAAGTGCTCCGTAGAAAATCTGGTATGACACGTTCTTCTTGCCGTCATACATAAGATGGTTAACGAACTTCGAGACCTTCTGGTCGTTGAACACGGGATCCGGCAGGATCACACGCTTCTTTGGTTTTGCTTTTCTCATTTTTTCTTTTAATGAAAACTATTCTGCATGGGGCTGTTTCTTCAACGTTCTTCAACGTCCGCACCCGGACATTTACTCAACCTTTATAACAATCTCTCCAGCAAAACTATTATTTCCTTGTTGTTTTTGTTGTCGCCCTGCGGCGTACCGGCCATCACCGGCCGTTACTTCTTGGCAGCCTTAGGACGCTTTGCACCGTACTTAGAGCGGCGCTGTGTGCGGTTGGCCACACCTGCTGTGTCGAGCGTTCCGCGAACGATGTGGTAGCGAACACCGGGGAGATCCTTTACACGTCCGCCGCGAACGAGCACGATTGAGTGCTCCTGCAGGTTGTGTCCCTCTCCGGGAATGTAGGAGTTAACTTCCTTCTGGTTTGTCAGACGCACACGGGCAACCTTACGCATTGCCGAATTAGGTTTCTTCGGGGTTGTTGTGTAGACACGAACGCAAACGCCACGACGCTGAGGGCATGAGTCCAAAGCCGGCGACTTGCTCTTGTCAACAAGCACCTTTCTACCTTTTCTTACCAATTGTTGAATTGTAGGCATTGTTGTTGTTTGTTTTTTTGTATTATATATTATATGTATATGTCAAAGCAGAATGACGGGTACAATACACCCGCATTTGGGCTGCAAAGGTACGACTTTTTATTTAGATATGGTTACAATCAGACAGCCGACTAATCATAAACAGCATATTTTTAGCATAAAATAATATTTTTTAAGCCAGAAGAACGGAACCGCAACCGTTCAGCAGCCATTACACTTGACTCTTGCACTAATGTGTCGGCGAGGATACCTACCCGACTAAGCATTCACTCTGCGTGTAACATTGGTTTCCCCTTGCACACAAGCATAGGTATTCCTCTTGCGCAGTAACCATCCGAAACAAGTCAGTCTTATTTCGGAAAGTTACGATGCACATACGTTAAAGCCAACGCACGTACGTGTTTTTTATAAGTATGCTCATGCCGAGCATACTACAAAAAAAAGGCGGAGCCTACTGCACGCTTGCAGTCAGGACTCCGCCGCGAAGATGTACTCTATATATTGATGGTGTTTTCAGTTAAAGATATTAAGGTTCAGGTTATGTTGTCTCTTATGTTTATGAAAAAGCCATTGTCATTGCAGGAAGACTGCCGCTGTGGCCATCCGCCCGTATGGTTAATGGGTGGTAATTTACAGAACCGCCCTTACTTTGATATTAGTTGCGTCTGACGCTTATACACCCTTAGCTTTCCGTCGAAGTTCAGTGACAGAGTGGTGGCGTCGAGCTGCGCGATGTTTGCCGCTTCCGATTTCTCTACGGTGGCGCTTTCGGGCGAGCCGACATAGGTCAGTATTATCTGCCCGTTGCTTATGCGCCACGAGCGGAGCGTTTCCTCTTCAGAACCTATGCTGAATGCGCCGCCGTCTGCCGTAAGGCGTATGCCCGTGCCTGCGTTGTCTTCGCTCATCCACAGTCCATGTAGCAGTGTGGTGTTTATGGCAGACTCCACATTGCGGCCTTTGAAGTCGGGCATCGCAGCTATCGTGTCGCCCTTTTCCGGTACACCGGCCATGCGTCCTTTGTGCAGGGCGGTGACATATTCAAAGGCATATTTGCGTCCGTCGCCAAGGGCGGTCACATAGATGGTGTCGCCTTTGTAGCTGTCTATGCGTGCATAGAGAGTAGAGTCTTTCACGGTCTTGGACTTTCTTGCCGCATCTTCAGCCGTCCGCTTATGACTGTTGCCACACGCCGCTGCACAGACGCAAGCCAACGCCGCCAGCGCATAGTTGCATAATCTGTATTTCATTGTTGTGCTTATTGTCGTTGTTGTTTGAAAGGAAGACGGGGAGGCGCTTCCGCGTGGTTGCCCTCCCCGTCCGTCAGTAGAATGTTTACTTGTTAGCCTTCACTCTGACAGTGAACGGTATCTTAGCCACGTTACCGAACTTGTCTGTCACCTTCAGAGAGAACTTCACCTTCTGGTCAACTGCAGCCTGACCGGTAGAACCCTCAGCGGTCTCTATCACAATCTTGCCTGCAGATGCATCCACTGCGTATGACTTAAACAAGCTCTTGTACTGTGTCTCTTCCAATACGACCTCACGTGCTGCTACACGAGTTTCTGTCGAGCTAAGGAATTGAACAGGATCAGCGGTTGAGGTTGACGGATCGTCAGAGATAATCTGGCTGTTTGCGATTGACGTAGACTCTCCCGGATATTCAACCCCATATTCAGATGTCTTGAACTTCGCTGCCTTGGCTGCATAGTAGATAGGCGACTTGAACACGATGTTGAACTTGTGTGCTCCGTTGAACTTAGCACCGCGATTTTCGAATCCATATCCGTCGTAGCTGTTGCTCCACAAGTTATCAAGGCCATAGTACTGCGGACCGTAGAGGATGCCGTAAGGATGTTCCGTGTACTTCTCGTTGCCATCGCCGTCAGTAACCAACAGAGCCTTTACAGGCACCTCCATTGTGAGTGCCGACCCATCGTTGGAAACCAAAGAGAATGCGCTCTTAGGAGCATAGACGTAGTTCGTCTTGCCTGCTGCATAGCTTCCTGCATTGTCAAGGTCGAGACGAAGACCCCAAACGCCAGATTTATGGATAGGCGTGTTGAACGCATTGCTTATCTCATATGCGCCGCAGGCGTTAGCGGCGTCGTAGTCAGCCCATGCTATAAGTGTTCCTTCAGGAGCGTAAGCCGGGTTAGGTATCAAGTCGGCATCAGCCACTGTAGGACGCTCCATTACAAACGTCACATTGGTGGTGGTTACAATGTTGCCGTTGGCGTCTTTCGATATGATGTTGAAGTCGTATTCCTTACCAAGTTCGAAGTTGGCAGCATCGTAAGTTACCGTTACGCCCTTGACCTTGTAGGAGCCTGTTATGGCAGAAGCAGCCTCCGAACAACCCTTAGAAATGGTCAGTTTGGCGTTATTGTAAGCGAACGCTACATTCGTGATGTTCGCGTCGGTCTTGCCGTTTGCAATTTCGATGGTCTTCGTGTATTTCTTCCAAGTTTCATAGTTGGTTCCGCCTGTCATGTAGGCCAACTTAGCCAGCTCGGTTGCAGATACAGAAGCAGTGTTGCCTGTTGCTGCGGTAGGCTTTGCAGTCACCTTGATAGCAGAACTCTCGAACATCGGCTTGGAGAACATGATGCTCTGCTCTGCACACCTTACGACACCGTCATACTGCTGCAGGTAGTAGCGGAAGGTGAAGGTGTAGCCGTTGTACTTATCGTCAACCGTGATTCCGAACCCTTCGAAGTTGTTCTCTTCTCCATTTTCAGACTCATACAACACGGTGTTGATCTTTCCGGCGTTGCTGCTTGCAACAGACTCCTTTGCATTCTTGAGTTCGTTGCCTGTCAAAGAAGTGTTAGCAGGATTTTTCACCTCCACCACCTCGACATATTTAGCATAAGCCTTGCCATTGGTAGCGCCCAGCTTCAGCGTTCCGTTCATACCTTCGTAACGCCAGTAGCTTGTCTTGTTCACTGCACCTACGACATTGAACTCAGGCTGAACATTGTTAGAAGCGGCTGTGGCTTCGAGGTTAAGCTCATACTTCGAGTAAACACGACACTCCTTGGTCTTGCCGTCTGCACCTATGGAGTTGTACTTGCTGTAGAGAGCATACGAGTTCTCGAATGTAGGCATCGCACTCTGATCCTTTTGAGCACCAGTGAACGACAGACGAGCCTGATAAAGTCCGTTTTGGGCTGCTGCGCGCGTTATCAGATGGTTGGCCGTCTGGGTCTTGCCCACGCTGATGTTTGCCGGAGCACCGCTCTTACTGTTCTCCAGATAGAGGTTGCCCTTGTCGTTGAAGTCGATGGTGTTCGGGTTGAGTGTAACATAGATGAGTCCGATGTTCTTCTCAACGTTCCACTTATCGCCAACGAGTGTTTTAGCGTCAGTAGCGCCCTTGTACGGGAAGTAGACAGTTTTGCTACCGGCATCATACACCGTAAGGCCACTTACTCCGGTCTGGTTAATGGCAGACGCACTGCTCTTCACCTGCGCGCAGAGCATCTCCAGATGGCTGTCCTGAAGGATGATACCCGTAATGAGGTTATTCAGATTCGCAAACAGGTTGGCGAGCTTGTTGTTGATTTCAATAACGTTATTCTGAAGAATGGCAATCTTGTCAGAATTACTCTTTACGGAACTCTTAAGAGCGTTGAAGTCCGTTGTGCTGGTGAGAGTCTTGATAGCATCCTCAAGAGCCTTCACGCGGTCGGTCAGAGCATTGACGGTCTCGGAGTCAGCCTTCTTGCTGATGGCATCTTCCAAGAGAGTCTGCTGGTCTTTCAGGTTCTGGGTGAGTTCATCCTTCAGGTCACTGATATTCTTCGACAGCTTAGTCTCAAGATCCGACACACTCGTCTTGATGCCTTCGATGGAAGTGTTGATGCCATCAATCTGGCCTTGCAAGCCCTTGCAAACAAGGTTTACGGCATCGATTGCATCCTTCAGATCCTTGTCGGCCTTTTCGCGCAACGCAGCCTCATCTTCGAGAGCCTTGGAAATCTTCGACTGGTTGTCTTCGATGAGCTTTTGCAGTTCGTCGTCCTTGTCGCTCAGCTGTTTGAGAGCCTTTTCGTTGCTGCTCTTCAGGTCGTTGAGCTGTGTTGTCAGAGCCTCGATGTTGGTGGCGTTTTCGTTAGCCTTCTTCAGAACGTCCTTTACCTCGCCGTCCAGAGTCGTAAGCTTAGACTCAAGAGTTGTGAGAGACTCGCTCACCTTCTTCAGGTCTTCTGTAGCAGCAGTGAGTTTCTTGGTCAGATCCTCAATGTCAGTCTTGTTCTTGTCGGCAGCACCCTGTGCAGCCTCAGCCAAAGCCTTAGCCTGCTCAGCCAGTGTGTAGGCAGCGTCGGCACGGCTCTGTGCAGCCTCGATGGCGGTGTTCAGAGTCTTGTCAGCTTCGAGAAGACCGTCGATGAGAGCCTGCTGCTTGGCCAGAGCTTCAGCCTGAGTGTTGGCGTCCTCAGCCAGTTTCTTCAAGGATTCAGCCTGCTCCGAAAGAGTCTTGCCCTGCTCGTCGATGATCTTGCCCTGTGAGGTGACAGTCTGACCAAGAGCTTCAAGAGACTGCTTTGCTTCATTAAGAGAAGCCTCCAGTTTTTCTACGGCAGAGTTCACCATCTCCTGTGCGGCGGCGATGGCAGCCCTCTGAGCCTCGGCAGCCTGAATGTCGGCATAGCCGTTGGCATCGTTTGTCGCGTTGGCAATAGCATCAGCCAGAGCCTGGTCGGCAGCCTTGTATGCCTCGTCGAGAGAAGACTGCTGAGCCTTGAGCGCACTAATCTCAGACGACACGTTCTTTATCTTCTCCTCAACGAGTGAAGTGAGATCGGTCGCGTTGGTCGTTACCTTTGTACGAAGTTCGGTGATGTCACCGTCATAGTCCTTCGAACAGGAAACGAACGTGCCTGTTGAAGCCGCTATCAAGGCTCCAAAAAGCAAAGCGTTAATAAACTTCCTTTTCATAAGAATAACGTTTAAAAAATTAATAATTTACGGTTTGTCTATATTTATCTATAGTATCTACATCTATCTTTATCTTCTATATCTATCTATAACATTCCGCACTGAAAATCTCCCGCTGGAGATGTATTTCCTTTTGCAAATATAGCTATAATAAAATTAACAAACAAACTTTTTCATATATTTTTTCGGCTTTTTTATGCTGTCTATATAAAAATGTACGGGCAGCAATCGCATGTGGCGTTTTGGGGGGAGGCCAGTCCGAAAACTTGGTTGCACTACTCTATATAAATAAGGAATAGCACTTGGCATAGCCTCGAAGAGGCCAAGATGAAGAATGGACTTGCGCAAAAATGATGAATTTAATTTGGATGACGAAAAGTATCTTAAGATACATTGCCAAGTAAGTTAAGATACTTGGGCAAGTATCCCAAGATACTTTGCCAACTGAGTTATGTGGCAAGGAGAACTTCATTATTGAAGTATCGATACGTCAATATAAATAAGTAGCGCAATAAGGTTTTCGGACTGACCCAGGGCTTGAGTCGAGTGCTGCGTCCCCGCTTCCCTCAAGTCGAAATTCAAACGGTCCGTCTCGGGCTGCGCAGTTGAAGCCTTAGTAGGCGCTGCGTCCTCGCTGCGCCCGAGAATGTTTGTTGAACTTTCGCTTTGAAGGAGCGAGGACGCAGCGCCTACTAAGGCTTCCCTATTCCCGCGCTTGAGCTTCGTTGGCTTTGGCTTTCCCTTCGGCCGCCGAGCGTTGTTTCTTCACTTTTCACTCCATGTTCACACGAATTCTTCACTCTTCGTTCTTCACTCTTCACTTAGAATCCTTTTCTTCCGTCATGTGGGTCATGGCCTCGGCCACATACTTGTTGAACGGAGGGAAGCACTCGGGACGCACAAAAGCTTCACATGTACCGTTTTTCCTCTTCTCCTCAATTTCCTTGCGCTGAGCCTTATAGTCGGCCTTGTCGGCATAGTCGATGCCGAGAGGATACGCCGCGACATATCGGTCAACGTAGGTCTGGGTCTTGTTGTGGGTGACGCGCAGCGACCCCACCGAACTCAGCCACGTGGACAGGCTGGGCTTTCCGTAGACGGAGCTGAACGTTGACGACATATATTTGTCGCTGATGGAAACACCGAAGAGCCAGAGGTGGAACGGACGATCTACAAACATGCTGTCCTTGACCAGCTCCATGCGCTGCGTCTTGTCGTCGCGACGCACGAAAGTGGTGACATACTTCTTATTCTTGTAATAGCTGTAATGTTTCTTGCCGTCGTCATACTTGTCGAAATCCTTTATCACATCAGCCACGTTGGCCCCGGGGAGGTCTCTTGAAAGTTCGCCCAACGACTTTACCATCTGCTTCTGACCGTCGAAAGCCGCTTCGTCGCGCAGAAGTCTGCTGGATATGGTAAGCTGCTTCTCCAGCTTTTTCTTCTTCATGTTGTAGTAGCCGTAGTTAAGGCTCTCGCCCACCGACGCGATTTTGCCGTTGATCATGGAGTACTGGCGCACGTAGAACTTGATGCGGGCGTAGTCGTGCTTCTCCTTGCCCACAGAAATCTCCTTCACCTGATAGGCTTCGCGCGGAGCGAGCTTTACGATGCCGTCGGCTATGGCGCTGACGGAGAAAGTGGCCGGTTCGTAGCTGAGATGCTGCACGGAAACCTTGCCGCAGGAGTACGCCGCCGGCGGAAGCAGTCCGTCGCTGGAGGTGATGCCAAGTACCTTGCCTGTGGCATCGTCAAACACACTGGCATAGCTTACGGGCAGGCCCGACTCGGAGTCAACCGTCTGAATCTTCACTTGGGCGAAAGCGGAGGAACATATTCCGCAAAGGAGCACAGCGAAAAACAATCGCTGCGCAAGAATGTTTAGTCTCATCATTATTTTATTATTTCTCTAAATGCATGTTTAATGGCCGCCACTGGGTGATAAAGCATCATCCGTGGGCCTGCCCACCGCATCACCTCACGTATGCGGGTCTTCATCTCAGGTTTGTAGCAGTGAATGGGACACTTCCTGCAAGTGGGTTTGCTGTCGGCAAAGCGGCAATGGTCGAGCCTCGTCATGGCATAGCGCAGCAACTCGTCGCACGATGCGCACAAAGTTTCATTGCCCTCCTTATGACGGCAATACAAACGTATCATAAGCTCCACTACTCTCTTTTCGTCAGTCAATCTGCTCATATATATTATACAAAGGTAAGAAAAAGAGTGAAGAGTGAAGAACGAAGAGTGAAGAATCAATGTGCAGAGGGGAGCACACAAGGCAAACTTGGGAGGGATGGAGTCTCGCCGCAACCCTTGACACAGTTGGCCGCAAAAACGCGAACGGGTCGCAACAAAACGCCGCGACCCGCCCTATCAGATATGGCTCTAAGCCATGATTACTTGTTCACTTTCACCGTCTTCACGCCATCGGCGGTAGTGAACTTCACTACGTTCACACCACTGCCAAGAGGCAGCGATACCGTCTTGCTGCCACAAGTGGCCACGTCGGCACGGCAAACGCCATCGGCCGAATACACCTGCACACGGCTGACGGACGAGCCATTGACACGGAGCGAGCCGTTGGCCACAGCGTAGGCCACGTCACCCTTGGCAGAAGAGATGCCGGAAGACAAGGCGTTGTAGACACGCACGTTGTCGATGGCCATGTGGTTGGCTATCTTTCCCTTGTAGTTCCAGGCAATGTAGAGAGGTGTGGTGTCGTCAAGGAAACAGTTGGTTATGTCGTACACCTTGTGCTCAGGCATGCACGTCTGGCCGTCGGAGAGCTGGGTGGAGAGGTAGCCGGTGAGGTTTTCGCCGCCTATGACAGCCCAGTCTTCGCCATTATAGGAATAGTTGACATTGGCCACCGACGACTTGCCCGAGGCGTTGTAGTCGAGGTCGAACTCAAGGTAGGTGCTCTCGCCCGGAGCCAAAGTGCCACGCACAAGCGGCGGAGTGATGAGAACAGACCACACGAGGGCGTAGCCGGCCACTGACGAGGAGATGGAAGCGAAGTCGCCACTGAAACCGCCACCGGTGACGGGAGCATCAAACCAGTTGTCGAAACGCCACAAGTACTGGTCTTGCAGTTTGCCGTCAATCTTTTCTATATTCCAGTTTTCGGGAGTCAGTCCGCCCGTGAAGTCCTCGCTGAAAGGCAGCTGATAGGTGGGAACGTCGCCACACGTCACGATGGTTGTGGCAGGCAGAGCCACAATGCTGTCGGTATAAACGGCCTTGACAGCATAGCTGAGTATGCCCTCCAAAGCGTCAGGTTCGATAAACGATGTTGCTTTGGTCTCGCCGAGTTTGGTGTTGCCGCGATATACGGCATAGTGGTCTACCGTATATTCAGAAGCAGCGGGAGCGTTCCACGTCAGAGTAAGGCTACTGTCGTCGTTGCGGTCGGCCGTGAGCCCCGTGGCCGGGAAGCGCGTGCCCACGGCTATGTAAGCCTCGGCCTGCGACGGGTCAGACTCGCCTTCGGGGTTGTCATAGTTGGCCACCACCTGATAGGTGTACACGCCCTTCGGTTTGCCCGTCTGCTCCACCTCAAGGTCTTCAAGATAGCCAGCCACGAGCGCATTGTTGCAATAGACGGAGTAGCTGGAGGGTTTGCGGTTGCCCTCAGGCTCGCTCCACTTCACCTGTATGCTGTACTTGCCAGAGCCCTCATCGGTGGACGACAACTGCACATTGGTGGGAGCGTTGCACATGGGCGCACTGATGTCGACACTGATTTCCACACGCTCGGAAGTGGTGTTGGTGGAGTTGGACACGGCCTCCAGGGCATAGACATGACGGCCAGGCTCCTTGTCGGCAATGTCGGTGAACGATGTGGAATAGAGGTTTTCGGCCAGTACTTCGTCGTCGTAATAAAGGTTGTAGGCCTCAATGGGCGTGCCGCTCTTGTCGCTAGTGGACTTCAGCAACTGCACATCGTCGATAGCCCAGGCGAAATAGAGGCCCGTTTCGGGATTGTCTACATCGCCAACAGCCTGAAAGGCCACGATGGGGTCGCCCTTGGAGGCGTCGCCGAGATACACGCGGATGTTCTGGAAAGCGTCGATATTGGCCATGCCCGTACGAGCATCCCACACCACCTGCCATGTGGCGCCGTCGTCGTGGCTCACCTTGACGTAATAGTGGTCAGGGAAATCCTCGTCGGTTCCATACTCAAGCAAACTGGGATTGATGTAGGAATAGAAGCTGAGATATTCGGCACCGGGAGTCTTGGGCAGATACAGCCACTCGTTTTGGGCTGCCGACGAACCGTCTTCGTGGGGAGCGTTCATGTCGAAATACACGAGTGCGCTCTTCTTGCCGCCATGCACATACATGGCTCGCGACTCGTCGTCGATGCCCTCTTCTTCCATCTCTGCCGAGGGATACTGGAACCAGGTGTTGAGATAGTCGTCGGTGTTGGTGGTCTTTACGCTCCATCCGTCAGACGGAAACTTGGAACCTTCGAAGTCTTCGGAGAGCAGCACTTGGGTGGGCGTAGGGTCGTCCCACGTGAGCACCACCTTGGAATATTCGGTTTCGGCCTTGAAGTTGACCGGTTTCTGCGGAGCCGTTTGTGCCGAGGCCACCGCACACAAGCCCACTGCCCACAAGGCGGCCACAGAGCGGAGCCAGGAGGCGGACTGTTGCAAGTAGAATTTGTTCATCATAAATACATTACTTTAAAAAAAATGAAAGGCTCTGCGCCTTACGATGCAGTAAGCCCCAGAGTCCTTTTTTGATGTTTGATTACTCGTCTCGGCGACGTGCACCGACTGACGTTTTTTTAGGCTTCGCCCTTGCCCACGTTGAACGGAGCGATTGTGCGCGGCTCCTGGTTAGGAATCTTAATCTGACCGAACTCATGCTCGTAGCGCACAATGTTCTCCTGCAAAGCCATGAGCAGACGCTTAGCGTGCTCGGGAGCGAGGATTACGCGGCTGCGCACCTGTGCCTTGGACACTCCCGGCAGAACACGTGCGAAATCGAGCACGAAGTCACTGCTGGAATGGGTTATTATAGCGAAGTTTGCATACTCTCCTTGTGCTGTTTCCTGCGGCAGTTCAATCTGGAACTGACCCTGGTTTGTTTCCTTGTTTTCGTTCATAATAATACTGATAGTTGTTCTTGATACATTAATGGCTGTTGTTTGCCACCACAAAGATAATGCTTTTTTTGCAGGGCGACAAAGCTACCACCGCCCTTCTTATGGTTCTGCAACGGCAAGACGGTGCTACAAAATGCTCCTAAGCAGGTTTCGTCCGCAGAAGAGCGGCGAGAGGCGCAGCCTGTCCATGACGTAGGCTATGGCAAGGCTTCCGACTACGGCCAGCGCAGTGGCAAAAACGAGGAACAGAAAGCCGGTCGGGTCAAACGATAGAGGTTTTATTAATGGCTTGGCAGCCATGGTGAACAGTGGCGAAAACAGAAGTATCGGCAGCGTATTCGCCCCTATGTTGAGCGCAACCCGGCGCACCGGCTGCGGCGAAAAGTGCATCAGCGAGAGCGCAACCGCCGACACAAGATAGGTGATGACTACTCCGGCAAGCGTTGCGCGGTCGAGATTTTCTTCGAAACAGCACAGTATGACGAGCGGAACAGCCGCTGCTATCGATGGGCGGAATACGTCGGCGAAGCGCAAACCGCTGCGTCGTATGAGCAAACCAACCATGAAATAGATGGCATTGCCAAAGGAAAGAATGCCAGCCACGGCATCGAGGGCATACAGCACGGTGCCTACTGCGGCCATAAACGCCACCGTACCGATGCGGGGCAAGGCTTTGGCGGCAAAATAGTTGACTGCGTAGCACACAATCATGGTGTGTATGTACCAATAGGGGCCTATCGGGTGGAGCAAAACCTTGTCGGCGAGCACTCCAAGCGACAGTTCTTCAACACCGCCGCGCACAGGCAGCACCGACGATGCGCCCACATACAGAGCCTCCAACACTGCATATGGAAGGAAGAGCCAGCCCAACGTGCGCAGAAACCCAACCGCCCCGCCATAGTCGGTTTTCGCCAGAAAACCCGTTATGATGAGAAAACCGCTCATGTGGAATGTATAGACTATCTCCTTGGCATAGGGGTACTTGTCGCCTATGTAGGCGAGATGAAACACAACCATGAGCACAATAAACAGGCACTTCAGCCAGTCTATCTCCACCTCGCGCCGAGGCTTTAGCGTGGTTTTAGTTGTCTCCATCGTGGTTTTATCGTAGGTACATAAGCGCAGACTATAAGTGGGTTCTATAAATTAGCTTTGCTGGATTTTGAGACTATTTTCGAGTACATATCGTCAGCGAGTGAGGGAATAATGCGAGCATTACGACCGAGCGAGGTGGCGATACGAACCGAAAAGAGTCCAAAAGACGGCAAAGCTAATTTATAGAACCCACCTTAAATGAAAGAGCAGTGTGTTCAAAGAATAACTTCCACAAGTTTGCAGATGTACATTCTGCAGTTTTGACATACTGTCTTTTTGTAGTTTTTGCGACTTCTTTTCAGTCACATAGCCCGCTATGCTTCTTCAAAGAAGCCAGCAAAACCGTCCAACGATACAGGACAAACTTGAGGAACTTATTCTTTTCACATTACTTAGGCTTCGCCCTTGCCCACGTTGAACGGAGCGATTGTGCGCGGCTCCTGGTTAGGAATCTTAATCTGACCGAACTCATGCTCGTAGCGCACAATGTTCTCCTGCAAAGCCATGAGCAGACGCTTAGCGTGCTCGGGAGCGAGGATTACGCGGCTGCGCACCTGTGCCTTGGACACTCCCGGCAGAACACGTGCGAAATCGAGCACGAAGTCACTGCTGGAATGGGTTATTATAGCGAAGTTTGCATACTCTCCTTGTGCTGTTTCCTGCGGCAGTTCAAT
>CAVGKZ010000005.1:0-56024 GCA_963630025.1 bacterium
ACGTAACCCATGTTGTTTTGTTGTTTGTTACGGTGGTAATTTATAGAACCCACCTATATATAATATGGTATAAGAATACGGTATTATCTCGACCCGATGTAGAGGCAGACCATGCCGAGCAGCACCAGGATGAGGTCAACCAGCTTCGACTTGAGGTTCTTTTCGTGGAAGGCAACGGCTCCGAAGAGGAAACTCACCACCACACTGCCGCGCCTTATCATCGACACTATGCTTATCATTGCACCGGGAATACTGAGCGCATAGAAGTAGACGAAGTCGGCCGCACTGAGGAACACGCTGATGAAAATGATGGTCCAGTCCCAGCGGAACGGTGTGGAACGTTTGCGGTGCGGCCACCACATGAACATAAGCACGGCACCCATCATGAAGCACTGGTAGATATTGTACCAGCTCTGCACCATCATGGTGTCAAGTCCTGCGCCACCTTCCGACTGCGGAGCCATGAGAAACTTGTCGTACAGTCCGCTCACCGCTCCGAGAACGGCCGCGCCGACAATCATCCATATCCACTTGTTGTGCTCAAAGTCTATGCCCTCCTTGCGTCCGCTACGACTGAGCATGAAGAACGACATCACCGCGAGAAGTACACCGGCCCACTGCCAAAGATTGAGCCGTTCGCCAAACACGAGCAATGCGCCCACGAGCACCATCACCGGGCGCGTGGCGTTGATGGGACCAACGATAGTGAGCGGCAGATGCTTCATGCCGAAGTAGCCGAGCATCCAGCTGCTGAGCACGATGCAGCTCTTCAGGAGTATATACTTGTGTACTTCCCACCCGCCGGAGCCTACATGGAAGATGGTTCCGTCGAGTACACCAGAGCTGCTGCTAAGCGCGATGAACGGAATGAAGATGAGTGAGGAGAACAAGGTGTTGAGGAAAAGCACCGGAATGACGGCGTTGCCGCTCAACGACTTCTTCTTAAACGAGTCGTAGAAGCCGAGCAACACGGCCGAAAGAAAGGCTAAAATCAACCACATATCATAAACTTTTAATACTTCACGTCCACGAGAAACAGGGCATTGGCAGGCATCGACTCGCCTGCGGCGGTGCGCTTTCCACCCTCTATCACACGGCTGAAGTCGTCGAGAGTCATGCGGTGTCGACCCACTTCTATCAGTGTGCCCACCACGGCGCGCACCATGTTGCGCAGGAAGCGGTTGGCACTGATTTCAAAGCGCCACGCCTCGGGCGACAGTTGCTCCCATCGGGCTTTGGTGACGTTGCAAAGCGTGGTCTTCACGTCGGCGTGACTCTTGCAGAACGCTCCGAAGTCGTCGTAGTGGAGCAACCGTTCGGCAGCCTCGTTCATGAGGTTGAAGTCGAGCGGATAGTGCAGCTCGCACGAATATTTGCGCAGAAACGGGTTCTTCGCCGTGTGTATGAAGTAGTGGTAGGTGCGCGCCGTGGCACTGAAGCGGGCGTGCTTGTCGTCCGCCACCTGTTCTACTGCTGCCACAGAAATGTCGCGCGGCAACAGTCTGTTCAGCTTGTAGGCCAACTGTTTGCAGTCTATTTCCACCTCTGTGTCGAAGTGAGCCACCATCTTGCTGGCGTGTACCCCAGTGTCAGTGCGCCCTGCTCCGACCACTGTCGTGGGCGTCGCAAGCAGCAGCGACAGGGCTTTTTCAAGTTCAGCCTGCACGGTGTTGCCGTTGGGTTGCACCTGCCATCCGTGATAGGCCGTGCCGTCGTAGGCAAAGGTGATGAAGTAGCGTTTCATAAAATATGCGTTATCCGTAATCGTAAGTGCAGCAACGGCCATGCCATCAGCGCACACGCAGACTGTCGCCCACCTTTATCTGGTAGTCGGGGGTAAGTCCGTTGAGTTTGTAAAGGCATTTCAGCCGTATGCCGTAGAGCTGGGAAATGGTGTACATCGACTGTCCCGGACGCACATAATGCAGACGCCCCTTGTATTCCTTCGGAGCCTTCCTGCGCTTTTTCTTCAGGTAGACGATGTCGCCTTCGGCCAGTATGTCGTTCTTGTCGCGCTCGTTGTATCGGGCCAACCGCCGGCGCGAGATGCCCGTCTCGGCGGCTATTGCGGCAAAGGTGTCGCCCTTGCGTGCCTTTACGTAGTAGTTGTCGTTGAACTTATACACTGCGTGCAGTGCCGCACCGCCCACATTGTGGTCGCGACCGCGCCTGGCATAGAACCGGTCGTATGATTTTGCGGTGTCATATTGGTGCAGACTGTACACCTGGATGATGTCAATGAGCCTGTCGGCATACTTGGGATTGGTGGCATAGCCTGCGGCCTTCAGCCCCCTTGCCCACCCCTTATAGTCGGTAATGGAGAGTTTGAACAGGTTCTGATACCTGCGCCCGGTGGTCAAAAACTGCGAATGGTCTTCATAACTGTCACTCACACTGCTGTAAGCGCGGAAACATTCCTGGTTGGCGTCGTCGTCGAAATACACCGTTCTGCCGTTCCACGAGTGGCACTTTATGCCGAAGTGGTTGTTGCCCTTGCGTGCCAGTTCGCTGCGCCCGGCTCCCGACTCCAGCAGTCCCTGTGCCAAAGTTATGCTTGCAGGTATCTTGTAGCGTTTCATCTGCTCGATGGCGAGGTCCTTATACTGGTCCACATACTGCTGATACGCACTGTTCCACCGCGACTGCGCCGAAACGGCAGCGGCAAACAGCAGCATACACATTATTATATATGGTCTCAATCGAATCAAAACTTCTTTTTGGATGAAACGCTCATGCGTTGATTTTAACTGCAAAAATACTGAAAACTATTGAGTTAAACCGTCTTTTTCGCCACTAAAAAGTTGACTTTGTATATTATTCATTATCAACAGTTTGCAAAAGTGGCCCATTTACGCCTCGTAAGTGGCCCATTTACGGTGCGTAAATGCCCCACTTTCGGTGCGTAAATGGCCGGGTTACGAGTCACAAGTGGCATGGCCGCGAAAACGGCGCTTTGCTTTTCGCATCGGCGAGAGCGTGGTTTTACAAACGGAATGAGTAATTTTGCACTTGCAGACACAACACACTGCACAACAAAAACGAGGAAAGAACAATGAAAAAGGCAACGTTTATGGCGGCAATGCTGCTGAGTGCGGCATCGCTGATGGCAAAGGACATCAAGACAATAGTACTGACCACGACTCCGCAGATGCACTGCAACAACTGCGAAGAGAAGATAAAGAAGAACATAAGGTTTGAGAAAGGCGTGAAAACCATTGAGACCAACGTGGCGGAACAGACCGTCAAGATAACCTATGATGCCGACAAAACCACACCCGAAAAGCTGCAAAAGGGTTTCAAGAAGATTGGATATGAAACACGTGTGGTGAAAGAGGGCGAAAAGGTGGCCAAGAACGAGGACGAGAAATGCACCATGATGTAGTGCAGCGACAATCCCAACGGCACAGCTTTTGCTTTGTTCTAAGGCAAGAGGCTTTTGCATTTCAACAATAAAACAGAAAGATGACATTATATCCAAAACTGATTCTCGACGCGCTGGCCACAGTGACCTATCCGGGAACGAAGAAGAACCTGGTGGAAAGCGACATGGTGGCCGACGACATACGCATAGACGGCATGAAGGTGTCGTTCACTCTGATATTTCCAAGAGACACCGACCCGTTTCTGAAGTCAACCGTGAAGTCGGCCGAGGCGGCCATACACTACCGCATAAGCAAGGACGTGGAGGTGACGATAGCCACGGAGTACAAGTCGAAACCGCGCCCGGAGGTGGGCAAGTTGCTGCCCGAGGTGAAGAATATCATCGCCGTGAGTTCCGGCAAAGGCGGCGTGGGCAAGAGCACCGTGTCGGCCAACCTGGCCATAGCCCTGGCCAAGCTGGGCTACAAGGTGGGACTGCTCGACGCAGACATATTCGGCCCGTCTATGCCAAAGATGTTTAAGGTGGAAGACGCACGTCCCTACGCAGTGGAAAAGGATGGACGGCAACTGATAGAACCGATAGAAAAGTATGGCGTGAAGTTGCTCAGCATAGGCTTTTTCGTCAATCCCGACACGGCAACCCTGTGGCGCGGAGGCATGGCATCGAACGCTCTGAAGCAGCTGATAGCCGACGCCGACTGGGGAGAGCTTGACTATTTCATACTCGACACGCCTCCCGGCACAAGCGACATACACCTTACGCTGCTGCAAACGCTCGCCATAACGGGCGCGGTGATAGTAAGTACGCCGCAAAGCGTGGCTCTGGCCGACGCCCGCAAGGGCATCGACATGTACCGCAACGACAAGGTGAACGTGCCGATACTGGGTTTAGTGGAAAACATGGCATGGTTCACTCCGGCCGAACTGCCCGAAAACAAGTACTACATCTTCGGCAAGGAGGGCTGCAAAGCCTTGGCAAAGGAGATGGACGCACCACTGCTGGCGCAGATACCGCTCGTGCAGAGCATCTGCGAGAGCGGAGACGACGGCCAACCGGCTGCCTGCAATGTGGAAACTGCCACAGGCCAGGCATTCATCAACCTCGCACAGGCCGTTGTGACGGTGACCAACCGAAGAAACAAGGAGCTGAAACCGACGAAAATCGTTGGCGTGAGCAACAAGTAAAGAGGTTTCCGCTAACGACAAGGCAACCTATTACCGCCGAAACAAAACGCATTTGCTGCCAAAACGTCAAAGACATTTTGGCAGCAAATGCGTTTTTCGTGTCAGTCAAACCGTGCTGAGGCAACGGCCGTGTCAGCGGCTCACGTCGAGCGAGCTGCGCTTCGTGCGCTTGTAGCTGCGGTATTCGTCGAGCGGAATGTCCACCTCAGGCTCCACCAACGCCCCATCGTGCGGCAGCCGGAACTTCATGTAGCGGATGTCAAGACCACGGTCAATCCACTGCGACTCGTAATATGTCTGTATGGACAGTATGGTTCGGGTGGCCTCATCGATGCCCTGCGTGTGGTAGAGGTCCTCCGTGCGGAAAAGAAGCGGCAACTTGTTGGCCTCAACCATATAGGTTGTGTAGGTGAAGAGGAAGTTCGAGTCGGTTTTCAGATGCACTATTCCCCCGTCAGCGAGGAAACGGCGATAGCGCTCCATGAAGTAAGTGCTCGTGAGCCGCTTCCTGGGGTTCTTCATCTGCGGGTCGCTGAACGTCAACCATATCTCCTGCACCTCGTCGGGGGCGAAGAAGCGGTCGATAATCTCGATGTTGGTGCGAAGGAAAGCCACATTGGGCAGTCCCTCATCCAAGGCTTGTTTGGCTCCCTTATGCATCCGCGCTCCCTTAATGTCAACGCCGATGAAGTTTACTTGCGGAAACAGCTTGGCCAGACCGACGGTATATTCGCCCTTACCGCAGCCAAGTTCAAGCACAATGGGGTTGTCGTTGTGGAAATAGTCGTCGCGCCAGCGGCCTCTCATATCGAACGGCACCTGGTCAACCACCGAATAGGGATACTGAAACACGTTGCCGAAAGTCTCCAACTCGGCGAATTTCTGTAGTTTTCCTTTGCTCATTTATATTGTAGATGTTTGAGTTGCAAAATGAAAAGAGTCATGTTACGCAAAATGAATGTGTGTATAACACAAGACAAACGCGCGGATGGCGACAATGCGGATGGCATATAAACAAGAAAGGGAGGGCACAAACATCCGGCCAAAGGTCTGAATGTCAGCGTCCTCCCCTGTCTTATACTTCCTGAATGTACGGTTTCACTGGCGTTACTTCTCGCTTGACAAAGGCGAAGCCTGAGTATATGTGCGTGCACCAAGCTCCTTGTCGAGCATATACAGGCCGTAGCCGTTGTCCTTAATCATGTTCAGGTTGTCGATAATGTTCTGTGCGTTCTCCTCTTCCTCCACTTGCTCATCGATAAACCACTGCAACATACTGTGCGTAGCGTAGTCATTTTCGGCGGCAGCGAGTGCCACGAGGTCGTTGATGAGGGCAGTTACCTTCTGTTCGTGGGCGAGTGTGCTCTTGAACACGTCGAGTATTCCGTCCCAAGTGGTCGGTACGGCATCGATAGGCTTCAACTCCACACGTCCGCCACGGCGTATTATGTAGTTGAAAAGTATCTTTGCGTGATCCTGTTCCTCCTGGAATTGAACCTCAAACCAGTTTCCCATGCCGGGATTACCGTTGGAATGGCAGTAGGCAGCCATTGACCAGTAGAGGTAAGCCGACCACATCTCGGCGTTGATCTGGGCGTTTATAGCCTTTTCTATTTTCTCTTTCAGCATAATAGTGTATTATTTTTAAGTGTTATACTACGCCATCTTTTGAGCAAACTCCGTGCCATAGCCGTTTTCCATGTTCATCAATTCCTCGTAGAATTTGGCTCTGGCGGTCAACCAATACGGGGAGAGGAACAGGAAGCCTATGCCCAAAGTGAGCAAACTGAGGATTGCCCAACCTATGAAGCTGAGATCGAGCAGGAAAAGGTCCATCTTGTGGCCGCGCATCATGGCCATGCTGCGGCAGATGGCGTCGTCGTACTTGCAGTCTGGGTCGTCTTGCAGTATATACGGCGTCATCGCATAGGAATAGCTCTTCACTATTCCGGGCACAATGAGCAGCAATGTCCACAGTCCAACGTATATTTCGCGGAGCAGCATGGTCAGGAAAATCTCGCTGAAGCGTGAGTATCCTTTCAGAATCCAGCCCAGTTCGGGATTGTTTCCACGCGACGCTTCAAGGAAAGCCACCACAACGCCCCACCACATAGGCAGGAGAAGAATGGACGGAATGCCGTAACCAAAAGACGAAAACGCTGCACTGACAGCTATATACACAAGCATCAGCACTGCGGAGATGCCCCATTTTCCTTCAAGCGAGCGTATAGCTTCGTTCTTGAAAGTTCCAATCATTTCTCTCATAATCAATGTTTTTAGGTTTCAGATTAATGGCTAATGACGTCAAAACAAACAAAAAAGCCGCTCCAAACCCGCCAGTTATGGCAGGACGGAGCAGCTCTGTTTCTTCTGTTAGTCTATCACTACGGTTGTCCAGCCGTGCTTGTCTTCCTCTATGCCATACTGTATGTTGCGCAGATGGTTGTAGAGTTTGGTCGACACAGGGCCAGGTTTGCCGTCCTTGCTGAACGTGTAGCGTTTGCCAGTGTCGAGGTCGTCGATGTAGGATATGGGAGATATCACCGCAGCCGTACCGCATGCGCCGGCTTCCTCAAACGTTTCGAGTTCCTCTTCGGGTATGTGGCGACGCTCAACTGTCATGCCGTAGTCCTCTGCCAGCTGCATCAGGCTCTTGTTGGTGATGCTCGGCAGTATGCTGGTTGACTTCGGAGTGACGTAGGTGTTGTTCTTTATGCCGAAGAAGTTGGCTGCTCCGCACTCGTCCATGTACTTCTTTTCCTTTGCGTCGAGATAGAACTCGCAGGCATAGCCCTTCTCATGTGCGATGGAGTTGGCCTTGAGCGAAGCCGCATAGTTGCCTCCCACCTTATACTTGCCAGTGCCCAACGGAGCCGAACGGTCGTAGTCGCGCACGATGACGTAGGGGTTTGTGGAGAATCCGCCCTTGAAATAAGGGCCTACGGGGCTGACGAAAATCATGAAAAGGTATTCTGTTGCTGGATGCACGCCCACCTGCGCCGACATTCCCACGAGCAGCGGACGGACGTAGAGCGTGGCTCCGCTCTCGTAAGTGGGTATGTATTCCTGATTGAGGCGCACCACCTTTTTCACCATTTCGGTAAACAATTCGGTCGGCACTTCGGGCATGAGTATGCCCTGACAGGTGCTTTGCAGACGCGCGGCGTTCTCCTCCATGCGGAACACCCGCACCTTGCCGTCGGGACAGCGGTAGGCTTTCAGTCCCTCAAACGCCTCCTGACCATAGTGAAGGCACGTGGCTGCCATGTGCATCTTGATGTGTTCGTCGGAGCAAATCTCTATTTCGCCCCATTTTCCGTCGCGGTAGTAACAGCGCACGTTATAGTCTGTCGGCATATAGCCGAACGATAAATTCGCCCAATCGATATTCTTCATAAAGCAATCCTTATATTATGTATTCTCAACTTTATTAGGCAAAAGTAATCAATTTATCGTTTTTCCGCAACAAAAGGCCACGCTTTTTACACTTTGCCGGTTGTATGCCTCAACAAAAACAACAATTTTGCAGTCGGAAACAACCTTACATTTCTCCCCGGCTACACCGATTTACAAGACAAAACATTCGACTCCATAATTCATTGACAGCCACACGTTTCAAAAAGCAGTATCGGTTTTGGCAAAAGATTGCATCAATTTCCGCCGAAAATCAATGCAATCTTTGCCGAAAATTGATGCAATCTTTTGCCAAAATCAATGCGTTTGCCTTAGACGAACATAAAACAAGTTTACAAAAGATGTGCAAAGAGTATATGCGAACAGCGGGAAGGCTTAGTAGACGCTGCGTCTTCACCCGAAGATGTTTGGTTTTTGACTTGAGGGGTGCAGCGCGGACGCAGCACCTACTAAGCCTTCCAACTTTGCCGAGGAGGGGAACGCAACACCCGAGGGTGTTTGTCTTTTGCAAGCTTTTAACGTCCACTCCCCAAAAGCCTAAAGCGGGCAGACCGCACATTGGCAGTCTGCCCGCTTTGAGGAAAGTTGCCGAGACAGAGCCAAGGCTTTATGGCGAAAAGGGCGTTAGTATCCGAACACCTCGTCGGTGGAGAGACGCTTGATGGGGCCAACCTTTTCGAGCGCCTTCATGTCGAGGTTCTTCTCGTCGCCGAGCAATATGTAGCGGTAAGGCTTATTGGCCATGCGGCTCTTCTCAAACTGGACCATGTCGTCGAGCGTTATGCTGGGCAGGGCGTTGTAGGTCTTCTCGCTCAGCGAATAGTCTATGCCACGCCTCTTGGCGCTGAGCCATGCGTTGATGATGCCAAACTTTGTGGTGCGCTCCGACGCGAGCTTCTTGGCCAACGACTGCTTTGCGAGGTCGAAAGCCTTCTGCGACTGCGGTATGGTGTCGATTATGCTGTTGAAGGTGCGTATGCAGTCGTTCATCTTGTCGTTTTGCGATATGATGAACGTCGTGGCATACTCCGTGGCGTTGCTGCGCGACGGATAGCGGTAGCGGGCACTTGCGGAGTAGGCAAGCGCACGGCTCTCGCGCAACTCCTGAAACACCACGGCGTTCATGCCGTTGCCAAAGTATTCGTTGAACATCATTATCGTCGGCACATCCTGCGGGTTCCACTTGCGTCCCTCGTTGCAGTATTGCGTCATGTAGATGTTCTTGGCGTCGTAGGGAGCGATGTACACCTCGTTCCGCGTGGTCAACTGCTCGGTGTAGGGCTTGCCTTCAGGCACGGGGGCGAGCTTCTTGGCCGTCTTGTGCAGCTTGTCGGCAAGCGCGACCACACCCTTTTCCGAGTCGGGACCATAGTATAGCAGCGAGTGCTCATAAGTCTTCAGCCCCTTTATCTTGCCCACAAGCTCGTCGGGACTCATGGTCTTCAGCGCCGCACTGTCGGGCGCGTTGCGCCAAGTGTTGTACTTTCCATACATGGCGTAGGCCGACAGAGCATTGAAGTTGTATGTCTGGTCGAGCTTGGTGTCCTTGCGGTTCTTCAGAATGATGTCGATGTAGTTGTCGTATGACTCCTTGTCGGCCTTGGCGTTGGCCAGGAAGTCCTCGAAGAGAGCCATGGCCTTGGCCTTGTTCTCGTCGAGACCCGTGAGCATGAAGCTGAGATTGTCGTTGTCGATGTCGATGCTGTAGGAGCAGGCCAGCTTGTAGAACTCCTGCTTCAGCTGCTTGGGCGACAGCTTGTCGGTGCCTATGTAGTTGAAGTACTGCGCGGCGAAAGGCAGCCACATGTCGTTCTCCTCGCCAATCTCAAAATAGTAGGCCAGGGCGAACGTGCCGTTTGTGGTGTTCTTCACGTAGGCCACGGGCAGTCCCCTCTTGGTCGTGCCAAACTGCAGGTCACGCTTGAAGTCGACGAAGCGCGGCTGTATCGGCTCGGGGTTTGACGCCATGATGTCGGCCACAAACCGGCTCTGCTTGTCGCGGTTGGCCGGAATGCCCGTTATCTGCGGCTTGTCAATCTTCTTCTGAGTGCTGTCGGTGCCGGTCTCCTTGTATACCACGGCATAGTTGTCGCGCAGGTGGCGGTTGGCGAAGTCCACTATCTGCTTCTTTGTAATCTTTGATATGCGGTCGAGGAAGCCCACAACCTCGTCCCACTTCCTGCCGTTTATGAACGAGTTGACAAACAGGCTGGCGCGGTCTTCGTTGTTCTCGATGTCGTTGTAGTAGTCGAGCTTCATGTTGGCTATGACCGACGGCAGCAGCGCGTCGTCGAAGTCGCCGCTCCTCAGTTTGCCAATCTCCCCAAGCACACAGTCTCTCACCTCCTTGAGAGACTGCCCCTCCTTGGGCTGACCGGTGACAAGCAGAGCCGAGTAGTCGCGCATCACGAGAGACGAGGCGCCTACGCCCTTACACGCCATGGGCTGGTTGATGTCGAGGTCAAACAGTCCGGCGGTGCCGTTCGACAGTATTTTCGCCACCACTTCGAGCGTGTCGGTCTGCGCCGACGCGCCGCCGTCAAACTTCCATCCGAGCATCATGCACTCGGCCTCCTGCCCCACCACGGTGGTGTCGGCCGGGGCTGTCAGCTGCCTGACGGGCGCAAACTGCGGGTAAGTGAGCGTGGCGTTGCTCTGCCATGCACTGAAATACTTGTCGATGGTGGCAATGACTGCGTCGGGGTCGAAGTCGCCGGCCATGCAGATGGCCACGTTGTTGGGCACGTAATACTGCTTGAAGTAGTTCTGTATGTTCACCAGCGAGGGGTTCTTCAGGTGCTCCTGCGTGCCGATGGTGGTCTGGGTGCCGTAGGGGTGGCCGGGAAAGAGCTTTGCGGTAATCGCCGTGTACACCTTCTCCCAGTCGTTGGCCAAACTGATGTTGTACTCCTCATACACGGCCTCAAGCTCGGTGTGAAAACCGCGCGGCACCATGTTCATGAAGCGGTCGGCCTGCACCTTTGCCCAGTTGTCCACCTCGTTGCTCGGAATGTCCTCCGTGTAGCACGTGATGTCGTTGCTCGTGAAGGCGTTGGTGCCTTGCGCACCGATGGAGGCCATCAGTTTGTCATATTCGTTGGGAATGTTGTACTTGGCCGCCAACTGCGATATGCTGTCAATCTCGTGGTAGTATGCCTTGCGCCGTGCCGGGTCGGTGATGTGGCGATACTGCTCGAAGCGGTTCTGTATGCTGTCGAGCAGCGGAGCCTCGGCCACGGGGTCGGACGTGCCGAAGCTCTTCGTGCCCTTAAACATCAGGTGCTCCAGGTAGTGGGCCAGTCCGGTGGTCTCGGCCGGGTCGTTGCGGCTGCCTGTGCGCACGGCTATGAAGGTCTGTATGCGTGGTTTCTCCTTGTTTACCGACAAGTATACCTTCAGTCCGTTGTCGAGTGTGTAAATGCGTGTCTTCAGCATGTCGCCCGGAACACTCTCATACTTGTATTCCTTGGCAGAAACTGTCAAAGCCATTGCCGCACAGACAATGGCTGTAATAATTGGTTTAAACATCATATAAGTTATGTTTTTTGTGTGTTTTCCCTTATGTATAGGTACAGAAAGCCGTTTTATTGGAGACTGTCTATGAACGCTTTGAGCGAATCTTCGGCCACATCGCCGAGTGCAAACTCCTTTTCCGCATCGTAGCGCACGGCGTTCAACCACTCGCGGCGAGCCTCGTTGCCGTCGTCACTAAGACGGGTGATGTCGTCAACTGTAAGCATTTCGGTGTCAAGAAGGTCTATCGCGTTGCGGTAAGTCCAGTTCCACTTGTATGTGTCGTAACCTTTGTGCATGTCGGCAAACCGTTCTTCCACTGCCGAAAGGTCGCTCACGGAGCCGTTCTTGATGTCTTCGGCCAACTGTTCCACCTCTGTTGATGGCGCAAGCAGTCCGCACAAGTCCGTCCACTGACCCGTCCCGATACTGCTTTCGGGCAGTTCGCCAGTGTGTCCTGCCACGGCTTCGCCCATAAACAGGCGTATGGCCAGGTCGTAGAGCCTTATTCCCTTCAGCAACCAACTGTTTTTTATCACACAACCGTTGTAGTTGTACGATGCGGCGTTGGCTCCCTGCTCTGCTTTCAGTTCCTCCAGTATGCGTTTTCCGCTTAGGATTTTTGACACGGTGTAAGGACTTAGCCAGTCGAAATTGACTATCGACCTCCGGCTGGAGCGCGGTCGCATATCGCGCTTTGGCCATTTGGCCACGTCGCGAAAAGTGCCTACGGTGGCCAGATTGCGCCCCGGCACGAGCATAGTGCCGCTTTCGGTGCCGATGAGGTATGAGAAAGGCAGGCTGGAAGTGTCGGGATGGTTCTGTATCTTGCCTATGCACACCGAGAAAGCCCCGATGTTGGCAGGCCAAAGTATGTGGCTTCCGCTCGCCGTCTTGGCTCCTCTTTCGAGCGTGCCGTAGTGTATGGGGCCGAGTTTGTATGCGTGGTTGCTGAAGTTGGTGGCCGACCCGGCGTTGTAGAATGAGTATTCGCCGCCGATGAGCAGCGTGGACTTGTGGTGACTGACGCTGAACGGCCCGCAGAAAGCGGCGCACGCCTCACCGTTGTCCATGTGTGAATTGGCGAAGAAAATGCTGTTTTCAGCCGAAAAACCCTTGCCTATGTGGCACGCTTCACCCACAAAACAATTGTAGAGTCGCGCCCCGTCGAGCACGGAAGAGCCTGCCTGGATGATGGAATTGTCGCAAACGGTGTCGCTGCCAATGAATGTGCCGGCCTCGGGAAGACTCATCACTGTACACTCGCTGAGTCTTGACGCACCGCTGATTTCACATTCGTCGTGAACGATGGTGTTGGTTATCTCGCGTGTATTGGCAATCTTCACTCTGTAACCTATCTGCCCTTGCTCTGGCAGACAGTCTTTTACTTGATGTTCCACCATTGTCCGCAACCGCTGCCACACCTCTTTGTCGTCGGCAAAGTCGGCCATGAACGCTGCCATCTGCGACGTCAGACCGTCGTATATCACCACGTTGCCGTCGCCGGCCTCGTTGAGCACGGCCACTGTGTTGCCCTGTCCGTAGGTAGCACCCTCAGTTGTAGCCATCGTGCCTATGCCGGAAATGACACATTCCTCACCTATCGCATAGCCGCAGATATAGCTTCCAACATTCTCTATGAGGCAGTTGTCGCCCACTGCCACGTTGCGCAGCGTGGCGTTTCTGATGCCCGTGTGGCGCATGAAGCCGTCACCAGTGTCAATCAATTTGTCGAAAACGCCGAGCGAAATGTCGCCGTAGAAAGATACGTTGGAAATGTTTTCCGGCGTGAAGTCGCCCGAAACGCTCACTCGAAGCCAGTCTTCGGCAGTGCAGCCGCGCTGTTCCAGGGCTTCAATCTCGTCTACAGTCAGAGAGCGATAGTTGTCCATAATGTGCTTTTCCTTACAGTTTTACTATTGTCGGCAGCGCAAAAGCCGATTGAATGGTCACTCGTTTGAATATTCGTTGTACAGGAAATCGTTGTAGGGATACTTCTGAACGTGCAGTTCCTTCACCTTTTTATATAATACATCGCGAAGTTCCTCCACGTTCACCTTGTCGCGTGCCGATATGAATATGCAGTTGTCGTTGAGCCTTGCCATCCAGGTTTGCTTCAGTTCCTCCAGCGTTGTGTTCTCCTTTGTAGGCGGAGTGAGGTCGTCAGGCTCCTTTTCCGTCCACGTGTAAGCGTCAATCTTGTTGAACACAATCATCGACGGCTTGTCGGCGCAGCCCAGTTCCTTCAGCGTAGTGTCCACCACACGTATCTGGTCTTCAAAGTCAGGATGGGAAATGTCCACCACATGCACGAGCAGGTCGGCCTCGCGCACCTCGTCGAGCGTCGACTTGAACGAGTCGACGAGGTCGGTTGGCAGCTTGCGTATGAAGCCCACGGTGTCGGCCAGCAAAAACGGCAGGTTGTCGATGACCATCTTGCGCACGGTGGTGTCGAGCGTGGCAAACAGCTTGTTCTCGGCAAACACCTCGCTCTTGGCCAGCAGGTTCATCAGCGTCGACTTGCCCACGTTGGTATATCCCACGAGAGCCACACGTATGAGCCGTCCACGGTTCTTGCGCTGCGTAGTCTTCTGCTTCTCAATCTCCGTCAGGCGTTGCTTGAGCAGCGTGATGCGTTGCAGAATGATACGCCGGTCCATCTCCAGCTGGGTTTCTCCAGGGCCACGCAGACCCACACTACCCTTGCCGCCGCCCGATCCGGAACCGCCGCCCTGGCGCTCCAAGTGAGTCCAAAGGCGTTGCAGTCGCGGGAGCATATAGCGGTTTTGAGCCAGTTCCACCTGCGTCTTGGCCTCAGCCGTCTGCGCACGCATGGCGAAGATGTCGAGTATGAGAGTTGTGCGGTCGAGTATTTTCACCCCCAAGACCTTTTCTATGTTGCGGAGCTGCTTGGCTGACAGTTCATCGTCGAAGATTACCATACCTATCTCGCGTTCCGCATCTTCCTCGTCCTTGATGTATTGTCGTATCTCCTCAAGTTTTCCGGAGCCGATGTATGTCACGGAACTCGGGCCTGCCAGTTTCTGCGTGAAGCGCTTCACGGTCACGGCACCTGCGGTGTCGGCCAGAAACTCCAGTTCGTCGAGATATTCCTTGGTCTTTGCCTCGTCCTGGTCCTTGGTCACCAGACCTACGAGTATCGCCGTTTCCGCCTTGGCTTCGGTTATGATGGCGTCGTTCATTCTTTCCTATTATATAAAAATATGTATTGTTATGGCCACAAAATTACCAATAAGCAATGATATATGCAAGGTGAGGATGGCTTTTGCCGCAACTACTCTTCCTCTTTACAACCATTTACGGATTATTATTTGTAAGTTTGCACAACGATAGAACATTATTGAAAACTAATTCTTAAAACTGAAACAACAATGGTAAGTAATCCGAAAGACTGTCTCTACTGTCAAAACAATGAGACTTTGAAAAACCTGATGGTTGAAGTGGCGAAGCTGAACGTTTCGCGTGTGTTCATATTCAAGGAGCAAACCTATCGCGGACGGTGCCTTGTGGCCTATAACGGGCATGTTGACGACCTCAATGTGCTTTCCGACGTGGAGCGCAACGCCTTTATGGCCGACGTGGCAAAGGTGACAAGAGCCATGCAAAAGGTGTTCAATCCCGCCAAGATAAACTACGGAGCCTACTCTGACACCCTTCAGCACCTGCATTTCCACCTCGTTCCAAAATACGTTGGTGGCCCTGACTTCGGCGGAGTGTTCCGCATGAATCCGCAGGAGGTGTATCTCTCTGATGAAGAGTATGCATCGATGGCCGAGGCTTTGCGTAAGGAACTGTAAAGCAAGCAAAACTTTTGCGCAAAAGGGCAAAAGCCAACAATAAAAAAAACATGGGATGCTTTTTGTGTGAGCGAATTGCAGCTACACAAAGAGCATCCCGTCTTTTTGTTCAATACGCTCCTCATGGAGAAGACCGTGCAGAGCCTCGTCAATGGCTTTTGACGGCAGTTTTATCTTCGACAACTCCGTCACATGATGGCGTTGTCCGTCGGCAAGCATTTCAAGTATGGCCTTTTCGGCTTCCTGGATATTCTCCGTTGTGGCGGTTTTGCCCCGGTGCTCCAGACACACGTCACACTGTTCACAGTCGTGGGTGGCTTTTTCTCCGAAATACCGCAGCAACATACGGTTCCTGCAGGTATCTTCCGAAGCCACGTATGCCGCCATCTCGTTTATTCTCAGCGCAAACTGTTCCTTTCTGTCCTTGTATACCTCGTCGGAGAAACGCAGTTGGTCGGGGTCTTCGCGACTTTGCACGTAGCGTATGGTGGGAGTGCTTTGCTGCGGAATGAAACTGAGTATGCGTTTCTGCCTTAGTGACTTCAGGCAGTTGTATACTTCTGGGGTTGAAAGCCCCGTCTGCTGCGCAATAAAGCTCTCGTCAATGTACACATAGTCACTGAACAGTCCGCTGTAGTTGCGAAGCATGGCCACTATCACTCTGTCTTCCTCTGGCGGATTTCCCCTCAGCCGGTATAGGTCGTCGCGCTGCAAGACGAACATGGCGCGAGCCTGATTGTCCTGCTGCTCCTTGTATTCTATATAGCCGGCTCTGTCGAGTATGTTCAATGCCGACTCTACTTGTATGGGGAAGAAGCGGTAGGTGCGGCAGAACTGGTCGATGCTGAAATCGAACATCTTGCCGCATCCGAAACCCACTCCTACCTGAAAGAAGTAGGCGAGATGCTCATACACATCTCTTATATAGTCCTTTTCGGGAAAAGTTTCGGCCACACGTCTGGACAATTGTGCCCTGTCGCTACTGGCGTAGAGCAGCACCGCGTATGCTTTTTTGCCGTCGCGCCCGGCACGTCCTGCTTCCTGGAAGTAGGCTTCTATGCTGCTGGGGCAGTCAATGTGTACCACAACTCGCACATCTGGCTTGTCGATGCCCATGCCAAAGGCGTTTGTAGCTACGATTATCCGCGTTTCTCCCGACTGCCAAGCCTTTTGCCTTGCGTCCTTCACAGCATTGTCAAGTCCTGCATGGAAGTATGTTGCCTTCATTCCTGCGGCATTGAGCAGTTCCGAAATCTCCTTTGTACGCCGACGGCTGTTGGCATATACTATCGCACTGCCGCCAACGCATGACAATATATGTATCAGCTCACCACGCTTGTCGAGCGTTTTGCGCACTATGTAGGCAAGGTTCTTTCGCTCGAAACTCATGCGGAACACGTTCGGTTGTCTAAATCCAAGTCGTTCCTGAATGTCTTCGGTCACTTCCGGTGTGGCCGACGCCGTGAGCGCAAGTATCGGAACATTGGGCACAACGTGGCGGATTAAGGCTATGTTGAGATAGGCAGGACGAAAGTCGTAGCCCCACTGGCAGATGCAGTGAGCTTCATCAACGGTGATGAAGCTCACCTTCATGTGTTGCAGTTTGGTGAGGAAAAGTTGCGAAGACAACCTTTCGGGAGAAACATACAGCAGGCGTACTGCACCGAACACGGCGTTTTCGAGTATCGCGATGATGTCGCTGTGCGACAATCCGGAGTGTATGGCCGCCGCTCTGATGCCGCGCTGCTTCAGGTGGGCCACCTGGTCTTTCATCAGCGCGACGAGCGGAGTGACCACTATACACACGCCTTCCATGGCCAGTGCCGGCACCTGAAACGTGATTGACTTGCCGCCACCTGTGGGCATGAGTCCGAGGGTGTCGTATCCGGCACCGATGCTTTCTATGATTTCGCGCTGTATACCACGGAAATCATCATAGCCCCAGTACTTCTTGAGAATATCCCCGTAGGTGTCAGTCTTCATCAGATGGCTTGATGTCTTCTATCTGCAGCTGTACCTCACTGTGCTTGAAGGCGTTTTCCTCTATGGTGTACACTATGTCGAAACTGCGCTTGCTCTTGATGTAGCGTGCCGCCGCACTCTGTCCGAAGGCTATTCCGTTCATCACGTTGCTCGACTTGCTGTCAACGAGTTCCAGCTTTATGTGCTCCTGATGACGCCCCACCACCTTGCTCGTACCGTAGTCGTAAACGTCGCGTGTGCAGAACATCGGTTTGGGATTGCACGGGCCGTGAGGAGCAAACTTCTTCAGGTCGGAATGTAGTTTCTTCGTGATGTCCTTGAAGTCTATGCGAGCCTCGATGTCAAGTATGGCCTGGGTCTGTTCGGGCAGTATGTGGCTGCTCACGTACTCCTGGAAACGGCGGCGGAACGGCTGTATGTTCTCCTCTTTCATCGACAGTCCTGCGGCATACGTGTGGCCGCCAAAGTTTTCGAGCAGGTCGCGGCAACTCTTGATGGCTTCATATATGTCGAAACCGGCCACGCTGCGCGCCGAACCTGTGGCCATGCCGTCGCTGATGGTGAGCACTACGGTAGGGCGGAAATATATTTCAGTCAGTCGCGAGGCAACAATGCCTATCACACCCTTCTTCCAATTCTCGTCGTAGAGCACTATGGCAGCCTGATGCTTCTGGTTTTCCAACCGTTCAACAATCTGGTTAGCCTCCTCGGTCATCTGCTTGTCAATGTCCTTGCGCTGCTCGTTGTAGCCATTGATGCGGCTCGCTTCCTCCAAAGCCTTGTGTATGTCCTTCTCCACAAGCAGAGCCACCGACTCCTTGCCGTTCTGCACTCGTCCCGAAGCATTTATGCGAGGCCCTATCTTGAACACAATGTCGCTCATGGTTATCGACTTGCCCGTAAGTCCGCAAATCTCAATGATAGCCTTAAAGCCCACCGAAGGATTCTGGTTGAGTTGCTTCAGACCGTGAAAGGCCAGCGTGCGGTTCTCCCCTGTTACCGGCACGATGTCCGCCGCAATGCTTACCGCACAGAGGTCCAACAGCGGAATGAGCCGTGAAAAAGGTATTCCGTTGTTTTTGGCAAATGCCTGCATGAGTTTGAAGCCTACGCCGCACCCGGAAAGATGCCGGAAAGGATATGTGGAGTCACTCCGCTTAGGGTTGAGGATGGCCACAGCTGGCGGCAACTCCTCGTCGGGCACATGATGGTCGCATATTATGAAGTCGATGCCGAGACTTTTTGCATAGGCTATCTCCTCCACCGCCTTGATGCCACAGTCGAGCACGACAATCAGCTTGACCCCCGTCTCGTTGGCGAAGTCAATGCCTTTGCGACTCACTCCATAACCTTCGTCGTAGCGGTCGGGAATGTAGTAGTCGATATTGGAGTAGAACTGTTGCAGAAACTTGTATACCAACGCCACTGCGGTACATCCGTCCACGTCGTAGTCACCGTAGACCATTATGCGTTCCTTGCGTCCCATGGCGTCGTTGAGCCTGTCCACGGCCACGTCCATGTCGTTCATCAGAAACGGGTCAATCAGTTCGTTGAGCATCGGGCGGAAAAACCTTTTTGCTGCCGACTCGGTCTTAATCCCTCGCCTTATGAGCAATCCTGCGAGAATCGGGCTCATCCCTATCTTTTCCGCCAGCTCTTCAGCCGCCTTTTGTGTCTCCGGAGTGGGTTGTTCGTAATTCCATTTGAACTGCATTATATATATTGTTTTTATTTTTCAGGGCTTACAGTTCTGGAGCATTGCCAAAACCAATGTGTAAAGATACAAATAAAAAGCGGAAAGAGGTTGGACACCCTTGAACTTTTTGAGTTTTTAACGACAAAGGTTTGGATGGGCCGATTCCTGTAGGGTGGTTCTATAAATTAGCTTTGGCAGATTGTGAGTCTATTTTCAAGGACAATGTGTCTGTGAGTGAAAGAGTATAGCGAGCTATACAACTGAACGAACAGGCAGATTGGACTGAAAAGAGACCGCAAGATGACAAAACGTAAGTCATCCAACATTAAGTAATGTTCAAAGAATAACTTCCGCAAGTTTGCAGATGTACATTCTGTCGTTTTTTCATGCCCTGCCTTTTTGTCGTTTTTGCGACTTCTTTTGCATAAGATAGGCTGCGCCTCAGCAATTGAAGCAAGCTTCATTGCGTTTGGCTTGCACTATCTTTCAGTCACATAGCCCGCTATGCTCCTTCAAAGAAGCCGGCAAAACCGCCTAAAAATGCAGGGCAAACTTGAGGAACTTATTCTTTTCACATTACTAAACAATATTACGGTGGTAATTTATAGAACCACCCTGTAGCAAGTGCAAAATCGGTTTCCATGATGCCACACACGACGAGAACAACGTCAAACAGCAGAGCCGGTTGTCCATGGCGGACAGACGCGAAAAGGGGCGCAAGCAGGACTGTTTCACCCTGCATTGCGCCCCTTGTTCGCTTGAATAGTGGCTCTACAGTTCAGTCAACCCGACTGCAGAACCGTCCGAAAGTTCACTTACAATATTGTCCCGTCAGTGGTTGTCCCTTTGACGGAAAACTCTTCCGTGTCCGGAGTTTCGATACTCGTAGGCTCGGGCTCGCCCGGAATGTCTGAAGCACACAACATTCCGCTACAGTCAAGTTCCATAATGTTTATCGACGGATTTACATATTCTTTCTTCACGTCTTTTGCCAATTCGACTTTCATTGTTGTTGATTTCTTTCGGGAACTGTGCTACTCGCTATCGCGTCTGACTGTTGGAAACGGGGAAAGCCACGGTTTTGTGGAGTGCAGACTAACGGGACGGGGCGTTGAGAACGACCGTTTTGAACCAGTCTTTGAGCACTCCTTTGTAGCCGCTTTGCGAATCGCTCACCATCAGCAGTACCTGTTGCCCATTGGAGAGACGCGGACCAAGACACATGCCCTCATAGTTGGCTATGCCGAAATTGACCAATGTGAGCTTGGTGCGGAACTCCAACAAGAGTCGTTTGGTGAGCAGAGAGCCGGGAGCAGCCAACGTGGGATAGACAATATACAGCTTGCAGTTGGCGAAAGAGCCAAGTTTGCCTTTCGCAACGAAGAACTCACGCTCAAGTACAATGATGCCGCCATCGTCCAAAGCACACAGTTCGCTCACGCCCATAGCGTAGTTGCCCGCAGGAGCATCGGCCACGGGAGCGTCCATCTCATAGAAATACTGGTTGTGAGGCTGCAAGTCGTCGCCAAACGACTGTAGCCTCAGGCGGTTGCGCACTCGGTTTTCAGGCGTGGCCTGGCTGCCGTCTGGCGGCAAAGTGCTCTCCGTGGTTGTCCAAAACAGCTTTGTCGTGGCGTTGTAAGTGAGCGACTCAAAACCGTAGTTGCTTGTGGCGGAAGCGAACACCTGCGGTATCTGGAGTTCCCTGCCAGTCAGTGTGCCGTCAAGAGTATACTCCTTTATCCTGTTGTCGCCCTCGCCGCTAATGAACACGGTATTGGTTTCTGGCACATAGGCCACTCCCTCCTGGTCGCGATTGGGTTGTGCCGCAGAGTGAAAGCCCTCGTTGGCAACGCTTTTGATGCGTCCCGTGATGCTGTCGATGACTATATGGAAGGTGAAAAAGCCGTCATCGGCCGACTTGTCGCTAACCACGGCATAGCGGTCGTTGCCGATATAGGCTATGCCGCTATAGTCGCCGTTGGGCACAGTCCGCCCGAACGACTGCTGCCGATGGACTTTGGCCACCGTAAGAACAGAGTCTTCTGTCTGGGAATAAGACAATAGCGGCACAGACAGCGCCGCTATTGCCATATAGATTAACCGTTTCAATTCTTCTTGAATGGTTTGATTACAAACGTGAAGTCGTAGTCGCCATAAGCCAGACGGTACTGACGCAACGGCACTGCACCCCAACTGTTGACGCAGCCGAGACCGCTCTGCGACTTCTGGATATGCACTTGTGCAAGATTACGCGGCGTGAGGTCGCCACTGTGATGTCCCCAAACGTGGTCTTTCACCTCTCCATCGTCAAGGTCTTCCACCAGATAGTTGAGGGCGCTGCACTCCATTGGCTCGTTGGAAACAAACTCCAAACCTGTGCCTGTGGCATTGCTATATACTGCAAACGAGCGGATGTCGGTGTGGTTGCCGCTCTCCTGCGGGCGTATGTAGGGGAAATATTGTCCGGCAATGTCGGTGTCTTCATTGATGATGAACTGACTTGACTTGCGGTCGGAGTAGTTTTCCACCGGGCCGCGACCGTAATAGTTTATGCGGTCGAACGCCTTTGGCATCTGCAACTGCATACCGAAACGGAACATGTCGGGCATCTTTGCCTCCTTGTCGGTCGTCATGTGCTGGTTGACAATGAGTTCCCCCTTCATGTTGAGCGTATATGTAACGGTAAGCTTGGCCTTTACCGAAGGCATGTCGAACACCGACGTTACGCTGCGGCAACCGTCGGCTACGGTGTCGGTCAACTGCTTGAGCCTCATCTCGGGCTGTTTCCACACGCGGTTCTTCTTTTGAAGACTAGCGCCATAGTCGTTGTCGGTGGGAGCACGCCAAAATTCCGGTGCCATGCTGCGGCGGTCAACGAGCATGGACTGGCCGTTAATGTCGAGATAGTCAACCAGTCCCGACCGCTTGCCAATGGTTACGTCAGTACCGTTGGCCGACAGGACGATGCACGAAACGGTTTCATGCTTTTCAGGAACTGAAACCTTCTTTGACGTTGTGGCCTTGATAAACGAATCTACGGTAGGGAATGTGTACGGACGGAGCACAAACTGTTGGCGCGCCATGCACTGTCCTTTGCTCACGAGCGGCTGTTCCTCCTTAGTAACGAAGCTGAAGTTGGCCAGCAACTCTGCGTCAGGATTGTCCTTTGTCAGCTGTTCAGCCGCAGCTTTTAACTCGCTGCTGGTCACAGTCTTGCGCTCCTGTGGCTGCACAGCAGGCAACTGTACGCAGACTGTCCGTTTGTTCTTTCCTGCCACAAGTTCCACTTGCAGAGCAAGGTCGTCAAGAGACTTGAAGAAATTCTCGTTGTAAACCTCGAAAGAACCGTTGCTTATGCCCTTGTCTTCCACCCAAACGTTCTGATAGTAGTAGCCCACTTCATGTGCATGAGGGTTCAACCTTCGGTCGGGAGCAATGATTCCGTTGCAGTTGAAGTTGTAGTCGCTAGCAGGATAGCGGCCATAATCGCCTCCGTAAGTAAAGATTTCCTTGCCGGTAATGGGGCTTTTGTCGCGCAGTCCTTGGTCAACGAAGTCCCAGATGTAGCCGCCTTGATACTTCGGATACTTGCGCACAAGGTCCCAATATTCCTTGAATCCACCCATGGAGTTGCCCATTGCGTGAGCATATTCGCACTGTATGAGTGGACGCTGATTGTCGTTCTGGGCATACTGCTCGCAACGTTTGTAGTCGTAATACATCGGGCAGAAGATGTCGGTCTTGCCGTTTTGCCCGGCCTGTTCATACTGCACAGGGCGTGTGCTGTCGCTCTGCTTCACCCAGTCGTAGGCTTTCTCGAAGTTAGGCCCGTAGCCAGCTTCATTGCCAAGACTCCACACGATTATGGAAGGATGGTTTCTGAATAGCGACACGTTGGCCTGGTTGCGCTCAAGATGGGCTTTGGCGAAATCGCTGCGCTTGGCCAGGGTCTTGTCGCCATAACCCATGCCGTGCGACTCGATGTTTGCTTCGGCTGTGACGTACAGTCCGTACTTGTCGCACAGGTCGTACCAACGCGGGTCGTCAGGATAATGGCAGGTACGGACGGCATTGATGTTGAGGCGCTTCATTATCTTTATGTCCTCAATCATGCGTTCCACGCTCACCACATAGCCTCCGTCAGGATCAAGCTCGTGTCTGTTTACTCCTTTTATCAGTACTGGTTTACCATTGACCAACAGTTGATTGCCCTCAATCTTGATGTTGCGGAAACCAACCATTTGCTTCACCACATCCAGAGTCTCGCCGCTGCGCTTCAGAGTGATGAACAGCGAGTACAGATATGGAGTCTCCGCTGTCCATGCCTTTGCGTTTTTCACCGTCAGAGAGCCTTTTCCCAACGTAGCGTCCACGCTTTTTGCAGCGGCCACTTGCCGTCCGTCAGCGTCGAGAAGCTCCACGTCGAGCGTTGCACCCTTGGGCGTTGCGGTGGTTATGTCGTAGGTCAAGAGTCCAGTGGTGTAGCCTTCGGTCAGGTCTTGCGTAATCTTCATGTCTGAAAGATGGCTCACAGGACTTGCGTAGAGGTAAACTTCGCGCGCAATACCTGTGAAACGCCAGAAGTCCTGGTCCTCCAGATAGGAGCCGTCGCACCATCTCATCACCTGCATGGCAATCTGGTTGCGACCCGACTTGAGGTATTTGGTTATGTCAAACTCGGCTGCCACCTTGCTGTCCTCACTGTAACCAACGTATTTGCCGTTGACCCACACCATAAGGTTGCTCGTTGCAGAGCCTACATGGAGACAGATTTTCTCGCCTTTCCAACTCTCCGGAAGGTCGAAACTGCGGCGATAGGAACCCACATAGTTGTTGGTTTCGCTGATGAAAGGCGGATTACTATTGAAGGTAGTCGACCAGGCATAGCCCGAATTCCGGTATGTCCGGTCGCCGTAGCCGTTTATTTCCAGCAGTCCAGGCACGGGGAAATCCACCCATTGAGCGTCGTTGAAGTCGGTTTTGTAGAAGCCTTGCGGTCTCTCGTTGTAGTTTTTGGCGAAGTGAAATTTCCACTTTCCCTCCATCGAGAGATAGCGTTTCGAGCTGTTTTTGTCGCCCTTTGACGCCAAATCACGGCTTTCAAAGGCAAAGAAACTGGCACGCCGGGGTTCACGGTTCTGCTCGTTCACCTCAGGATTTTGCCACACTGGCTTTGCCGCACTCTTGGTTTGCTTGGCCAATGCGTCGGCAGGCATGACCGCAGGGCACAGCAGAGCAGATAACAGGAATAGTTGTTTAAGCATAATAGTTAGTCTTAGATTTATATATAGTGTGATAAAATTGATTTGGAAACATAATGGTTTCGCTGAAAATCCGCAAGGCTATTCTTCAGAACCGCCAAGGTTTTCACTCGTAGTCGTCAATGACTGCGTTGATGAAGTCCATCATCGGTTTGGCTGCGAGGAACGCCTTTTCCATCGTGTCGAGCCACTCGTCGCCCAAGAAAAAGTCTTCGGCCACGTGATGCCAGCAGCAATAGTCCTTCATGCGCAGGTAACTGATGTGCTCATAATCGCGCGGAAAGCCCGACGGACACGTCTTCAACCGCTCCAGACCGAAGCCTTGCAGGTCGTTCCATGTGGCTTTGTCGTCGGCGCCGTAGTATTTCATGAACTCATCCGACTGCACACACTCAAGCCAACGGTCGGTATTGGCCATTATCTCGTTGCGACAGGAGTTGAGAATGTTGGTCGGGAGCCAGTAATTGCCGCATGCCAACAGGCACTTATCGGGTTCGAGATGTATATAATAGCCGCCGTGGAGCGATTTCTTGCCGTGTGCGGCGATGTAAGCGCCCATGTGGTTTTTGTAGGGCGACTTGTCGGGAGAGAAACGCGTGTCGCGGTAGAAACGGTAGGTAGCATCTTTCACCGTGATGTGGCCGACGGTCGGGTCAAAGCCCGAAATCCGCTCTATCGCCTGAGCGACACCACGTTCAAACTCGGCCTTTGCGGCCATATATTCGTCCTTGTGCTCCGCAAACCACGGCCGGTTGTTGTTGGCCACCACGGCGCGCAGGAAATCCAAAATCAGTTTTGAGTCCATATCTTAGGTTAGCTCTTTGAGAGACAACAGTGCGCAGAGGAATTCGACAATCGGTATTCTTCGTCCATGCACCGTCCGCCACTTCTGCAAAAATAGCCATTTTTGTCGGCATTATCAAATAAATGGAGTATTTTTGCTTACATGAAGAGAGAGGAAAGATACCGCCTTGTGCTTGACTATTTCCGCAGAGAAATGCCCACAGCAGACACTGAACTGGAGTTTGGCAGCGTTTTCCAACTGCTGGTTGCCGTGGTTTTGAGTGCGCAGTGTACCGACAAGCGCGTCAACACCGTCACTCCCGAACTGTTTGCAGCCTATCCGACTGCCGCAGAGATGGCCGATGCTGAGCCAGACGAGTTGTTTGAATACATAAAGAGCGTTTCCTATCCCAATGCCAAGGCCAAACACCTTGTAGAGATGGCTCGCGAACTGGTGGAAAAGCATGGAGGTGAGGTTCCGCCGGACATGGACAGTCTGTTGGAGTTGCCCGGCGTGGGAAGAAAAACGGCCAATGTGATGCTGGCAGTGGCCTTCGGACAGACGGCAATGGCGGTGGATACTCATGTGTATCGGGTGAGCCACAGGCTCGGACTGGCCTGTAAGGCTGACAACACGCCCTACAAGGTGGAGCAAAGGCTGCTGGAAAACATTCCCGAAGCCGACGTTCCGAGAGCGCACCACTGGCTGCTGCTCCACGGAAGGTATGTCTGCATGTCGCGCAAACCGCATTGCGACAAGTGCGGACTGGAGACTTTTTGCCCCAAAAGGCTCGACGACTCGAAACTGTAGCCCACGCCGATATAAAAAAATCACACCGCAAGAGACCTGTATAACGCGAACGACTGCACCATGCAAGATGCACCCCTTGCCTACAAGGTCTCTTCGGGATTGATATAATCACACCCGGGACATCTACCGTTGCTATGTTCAAGACAACAATTAGTGAATTTGCGAGATTCCTATCAGGCTCAAACAGAGCGTCTAGTAAACGCCTTTTTCATTATATCGCACCCCGCTACCCACCCTGCCTCCTCTATGTGGGGCAGATACCCCACAAAAGGCTCGGCGTGTGCCGGGACACAGATGCATCGGCTTCATGCGCTTGCAGCGCAATCCACCAACTTATCCGCCACAAAGATACGATTCTCCCTCAAACAAAGAAAAGGAGAGAAAATATCTACAAGCAAAACCTTAAATATTTCATTTGTAACTAAATGACTTTTTGACAAGAGTTGTCGTCCCACCATCTTCAGTAAAACTGAGGACACCGTTGGCGACAACAACATTAGTCCACGTTTCTCTGTCTCCATTTTGATAAGTTATGGACACCGCACGTGAGTTGTCATTCACTGTATAGGTAAAGGTGATCACATCAGCTTCACCTGCGCCACGGTCGTAATGTTCGGCCATGACTCCAGTGCCGTCTGCATTGAATATCCAACCATCTTGAGTACCGTCGCTGTGAGTATCAGAACGATTGGTAGACCAAGAACCGACAATCTGTTTACTCAAAACAGTAGTAGAGTTACCCTTATTCCCGTTTTCATCAGCAGGAGAATCATCATTTCCCCCACAAGACATAAAAGCTACAGAGACCATTGACAATAGCAATAGAGCCAGCAAACTTAAAATACTGCGTTTCTTCATTGTTTCATTAAAGTTTTTGTCCGTAATTCCCGAACCGGACTGGTTCTACATTGATTTATGCTTACAGTTATTGGCCATAAACGAAAAAAAACGCGGGATTCTTTACCGTCACTCGTCCCACACTTCGAGGTTCTGATAATGCCCAATACAGTCAGAACGAGCAACCAGAAGCCCACGCATGTATGTATATCAACACTTCTTTAGAACATAATCAGTCATTTTCCTACAAAGTTGGTGATTACCACACCCATGGACATCTACCGTTGCCAAGTTCTTTGACTATATGTGAAATCTACCAGATTTCGAAGTGTCAAGAACGAAGCGTTAGTAAACGTCTAATCCATATATGGCTTCCACGTCAGACAGCCATCACTTGACTGACCTTACATCATCCTCCCTCAGGTTTCTGTCTGTTTACAAACGCCAAAGGTTGGACTTCAGTTGTGGTTTACAGTGCAAATATATGAAGTTTTTTTTGAGATAGGTAAACTTTCAAAAGAAACTGTCCTTAAAACGTTGACTTTGTAGCGCGCTGATAATCAGTAGACTCAAAAATCATATTGATTTTGCCCAAAGATGTATGCAATCTTTGCCGAAAATGTATGCAATCTTTGCCGAAAATTGCATTAAGGAATGTTCAAAAGAATAACTTCCACAAGTTTGCAGATGTATCGCCTGTAGTTTTCCTTGTCCTGTCTTTTTGCCGCTTTTGCGACTTCTTTTCAGCCACATAGCCCGCTATGCTCCTATAAAGAAGCCGGCAAAACCGCCTAAAAACACAGTGTAAACTTGAGAAACTTATTCTTTTCGCATTACTTGACGGAAGAACAAAAAAAAGAAAATACGTTGGAGTTGTCCTTGTCTTGCGGTCAGATTTTGAACTTAGTTATTGGCTGTACCTTTATGATATGCCCGTTCTTTTCTATTGTCCGCTCTTCGTTCATGGTGACGATGGTCAGGTTGGTGCACTTCAGTTCGCCGGCGCACTCTATCAGACCGTCAACCTCTCTCTTCAGGGTGCGCTCTGACGACAAGTCGTAGCACACCTGTATGAGCGACTCAACATGCGAGGCTTGTCGGGTGACGAAGTCTGTTTCCTTGTCGTTGCGCGAACGGTAGTAGAACAACGACTTCTCGGTGCTGTATCCCCGGCGCAGAAGTTCTATGAACACTTGGTTTTCCAATAGCCGCCCAAGGTTCTCGCTCACACTGAAAGCCTTGGCCTCAACAAAGCCGTTGTCAACGATATACACCTTTTGCGGTGCTTTCTTCATCAGTTTGAGTTTGTTGTTGTATCTCGGCAGATAGAAGAAGAGGTAAGGCTCGTGCAGATAGCCCATAAACTTCTTTGTTGTGGCCACACTCGAAAAGCCCAGATCCTCGGCCAGTACGTTTGCGCTTAGCGGATTGCAGAAATTCGACACAAGATACACCGCCAGAGAGTTCAAATCCTCCACGTTTCTCACATTATGCCGTTTGGCTATGTCCTTCCAAACGATGGCGTCGAAGAGTGTCGAAAGATAGCTTTGCGCGAGCTGTCTCGCCGCCACCGTCTCCGGATATCCGCCATGGTGCAGATAGTCGTCGCACAGAGCCTTTGCGCGTGCATCGATGCCGGGTGTCAGAGGCAGGTCGCAGCTGTTCCAAGCAAAGAACTCTTCAAGGCCGAACGGCAACATCTCTATCTGAACATACCTACCCGTGAGCAATGTGGCCATCTCGCTGCTCAGCAGTTTGGCGTTGCTGCCTGTCACCACCATGTTTACGCCCAGTCGATACAGCTTTGACACCCATACGTCCCAACCTTCCAAGTTCTGCACTTCGTCGAGCAGCAGATACTCAAAGTCGGGATAGACGGCATGGAGCGACTCCCACACGGTGTCGTCGTCCCACTGGGCAAGAAGTTTGCCGTCGTCAAAGTTGAGATAGGCGAAGTTTCTGCCCTTCAGCATGAGCAGTGCCTCTGTTGACTTGCCTGTTCTGCGCGGTCCTGTTATCAGCTTTATTTGTTGGCTGCGCAACAGTTCGTCGGTGTCGTACTTAGTGTGGCGTGCAAGATAGGAGCGTGCAAGAAGCAAGTCGCGCTCTTTTCTCTGGTTTGCTATTACCGTTCTCATATAGGTCGGATACATTGTTCGGTGCACAAAGATAGGCAAAGAATATTCAATAAACAAGCAGTATTGAATAAAAAAGTACGGATTTTATTCAATACGATGACGTTTACTGTATAAAATAGGATTATTGAAAGGCTGCAAAACTGCGGATTGCGAATTGTAAAAAAAACGGGCGGGGTTGTGAATGACAGCAGTGTTGTCTCCCTCTACAACAACGCCTATTTGCCTGCCCTCAACTTCTTCAACCTTCGTTTCGCTTCGCGGGCTTCAGGATACAGTTCCAAGGCTTTCTCGTAGTTGCGTATGGCCGCTTCGGTCATGTGCTCGGCTTCACACTCCTTGCCGAGCAGGGTATATTCGGCGGCAAGCCGCTTCATCAGTTCCGCTTGGCGCGTTATTTCCGCTTCCAGCCGGCTCACTTCGCCGCGCAAGCGTGGGATAATCCCGAGTTTGCGGCGTATGAAACGCTTGGCTGCAGGCTTTTCTATGTCGTAGCGGCTGTGGATGGCCTTGAAAAAGTTGTCGATGAAACTGTCGAAATCGTCGCGGTCAAACGCCTCTACCGCATCGTGATATTCGCGGTCGGCCTTGCTCTCCTTGAGCGCAATGCCTATCCTTGTACTGTCGTTATACTGTCGGGCGAAGCGCACCACTTCTTCGCGCACAAAGATGTCGCTCCGCTTGATGGGTTCCTTCAGACTGATGCCATCCAACGAGGTGCATCGGCTGAGTGCCACGTAAGCCTGTCCGCCGGCGAATGCGCCTCCCGTGAAGTCGATGTTCACCTGACGGAAGGTCAGTCCCTGGCTCTTGTGCACAGTGATGGCCCATGCGAGGCGCAGCGGAAACTGGATGTAGACTCCGAGTTCCTCCTCCTCAATCTTCTGTTCCTTTTCGTTGAACGTGTAGCGGAGGTTCTCCCACACCTCTCGCTCCACGGCGTATTCCTCGCCGTCTTCGGTCACAACCGATATGAGTCCGGCTTCTTCGTCTATTCCGCTCACCACTCCGAGCGTACCGTTCACCCACCGCTTCTCCTTGTCGTTCTTTATGAATATCACCTGCGCACCGGGTTTCACGTGCAGTTCCATCGGTGTGGGCAGCGACGTTAGCGGAAACTCGCCCTTGATGCTGCCGTGAAACACGGTCGGACTGCCCTCTATGGAGTTGAGCCGTTGCTCGTTGATGCAGTCCACAGTGTCGCGCCGTGTGGCGAGAGTGATGGCCAGACCGTTTTCCCGTGCAGCTACAGGCGCGCCGACTCGCTGGTTGAGAGCGGCCATGTCGCCCATGCTCGCGGTGTTGCTGCGTATGCGGTCGAGTATCTTTATGAAGTTGTCATCTTTCTGGCGATACACCTTGCGCAGTTCGATGCTGACAAGGCTGAACTCGTGGAACACTCTGGCGGAGAAGAAATATGGGGTTGGATAGAACGGCCGCAGCAGTTGGCGGTCTTCTTCGCGCACAACAGGCTCCAGCTGATACACATCGCCGACGAGCAGAAGTTGCTTTCCGCCGAACGGAGTGCGCATGTTGCGGCAGTATATGCGCAACACTTTGTCTATAAAGTCGATGATGTCGGCGCGCACCATGCTTATCTCGTCGATGATGATAAGCTCTATCTCGCGCAGAAGTTTGCAGTGGACGCTGCTGTACTTGAGGGTATTGCGGATGTTGCGAGTGCTGTAGCGGCTGTCGTTCGGCAACAACGGGTGGAACGGCAGGCGGAAAAAGCTGTGCAGAGTGCTCCCACCGGCATTGATTGCGGCAATACCGGTGGGAGCGAGGATTACGTATTTCTTCTTGGTCTGTTCGGCAACATAGCGCAGAAAGGTCGATTTACCCGTGCCCGCCTTGCCTGTGAGGAAGAGCGAGCGACTGGTATAACGGATTATCTGCAGAGCGTCTTGCCACTCCTTGTTGTCCAAATCGAGTTCCATACCAGCGTGTCAGTCAGGGAATGTCACGTCTTCGTATGTCGGTTTCTTGCGCTTCTTGGTCTCTGTGGCTGCGCCCTTGTTGTGCTCGGCTGCGCTTTCCTTCACCGCCTCCGCATGGCCTGCGGAGTGCTCGTGGTCTTCTGCAGCGGCTTCGCCCAGCCTTTCCTCACCCTCAAATGTCACGGCCTCACCGCCGCCACCGATACTGTCGGTGCTTACGGAGTCGGTGTCCCTGCGGCTCTTGTAGTAGCTGGCGCAGTTATACATGTCGTATGTGATGTCGCTGTCCTTGGGTTTGGCGAACTTGCCGTGGTATTTCTGGAAAGCGGGGTCGCCAAGTACGGACTCGAAGAAGTAGCCGCAGATGGGCAATGCCGTGCGGCTGCCCTGCCCCAATGCTCCTGTGCGGAAATGGATGCAGCGGTATTCGCCGCCTACCCATGCACCGGCTACAAGGTTTGGACTGACACCTACGAACCATGCGTCGGAGTGGTTGTTGGACGTACCTGTCTTTCCTCCGAAATCCGTGTCGCGGAATTTGCCCACATAGCCCCACAGACTCTGGCTCGTACCTCCCGGTTCGCGCATACCGCCCTGCAACAACTGCTGCATGAGGAAGGCACTCTTGTATGGTATGGCCTGGCGTTGCTCCGACGGAGCTGTATAGATTTCGTTGCCGTCGCGGTCGAGCACCTTGGTGACGAGCACCGGTTCGTGCATCTTACCGTCGTTGACGGCAGTGGCGTAGGCGTTGACCAGCTCCAGCAGGTTCACGTCGCTCGAACCGAGAGCGAGTGAAGGCGTGTTGTCGAGCGGACTCTTTATTCCCATGTCATGCGCTGTGCTGACGATGTTGTCTATGCCCACTTCCTGACCGAGCTTCACAGCCACGGAGTTGATACTCTGGGCGAAGGCCGCCTTCAGTGGCAGTGAGTCGCCGGTGAAGTATCCGTTGGCGTTGGTCGGTGCCCACGTCACTTCTTTCTTCTGCTGAGCGTCATACACCTTCATGCTGAAATACTCGTCACGACGCTTGTCGCAAGGCGTGAGTCCTTGGTTCATGGCTTCGGTGTAGACAAACAGTTTGAATGTGGAACCGGGTTGGCGCATGGCCGTCACCTTGTCGTATTTCCACGAACTGAAGTCGATGTCGCCCACCCATGCTTTCACATGACCGGTGTTAGGCTCCATTGCCACGAATCCGCAGTGCATGAAGCGCACCATATAGCGTATGGAGTCCATCGTGCTCATCTCCTTTTCCACCGTTCCGTTGTCGTAGTCGAACACCTTCACCTTGTGCGGACGGTTGAGACAAATCTGTATTGAGTCAGGATTGTTGGGGTATTTCTGCAAAAGTTGCTTGTATATAGGCAACTTCTGCACTATACCTTCGATAAAACCAGGTATTTCCCTGTGCTTTTCGTCCTGCCAGGGATTGGTCTTTCCCCAGTGGTTGTTGAAGTTGCGCTGCACAATGCGCATCTGCTTGCGTGCGGCTTCCTCCGCATACTTCTGCATACGCGTGTCCACGGTGGTGTATATCTTCAGACCGCTCGTATACAAATCGTATCCGTTGTCATGGCACCAGTCTTTCAGTTCGTTGGCCACCGCCTCACGGAAGTACGTCGCCTGTCCGTCGTAGTTGCTCTCAACGTTGTAGTTCAGTTGTATGGGCTTTACCTTCAGAGAGTCAAACGCCACACGGTCCAAGTCGCCATGCTGCATCATATTGCTCAGCACGGTATTGCGGCGACGCAGACTGTTTTCGGGATTTATGCGCGGATTGTAGTAGGTTGTGGCCTTAAGCATACCCACAAGAATGGCAGCCTGGTCGGTTGTCATGTCCTTTGGCGTTGTGCCGAAGTATGTGTTGCAGGCCGTTTTCACGCCGTATGCGTTCGACCCGAAGTCCACCGTATTGGCATACATTGTGAGGATTTCCTTCTTGTCGAAGAACATTTCAATCTTGACGGCGGTAATCCACTCCTTGCTCTTCATTATCAGCATCTTCACGCCAGGGATATAGCCGAGCAAACCGGTGGAGTATTGGGTACGCACACGGAACATGTTCTTCACCAACTGCTGCGTGATGGTTGACGCACCGCGCGCATCGTGGTGCACGGCATAGTCTTTCGCAGCGGCGAAAACGCCTTGAAGGTCGATACCGAAGTGGTGATAGAAACGTTCGTCCTCAGTGTCTATGAGAGCTTTCCAGAACACCGGGTTCACGTCTTCATACTTCACGGGGGTTCTGTTCTCATTGAAATACTTGCCTATCATAACCCCGTCAGCACTGTAAATCTCAGAAGCCTGGTTGGTCACAGGCTTCTTTATCATCGCCATACCGGGCGATTTGCCGAAGAGCCACAGGAAGTTGATGTCAACAGCACCAAGATATATGATGAAAGCAGCTATGAAAGAAATGAAACCGACAAGGGTTTTGGTGTACCATTTCTTTCCTTTGTACAAACCTTTGTACCATGAAGCGCAGTTCTTTATGGCCTTAAAGAACTGGGAAAGGCAACGTTTTGCCCAGCCTTTCCCCTCGTTTGAAACCTTGCTCATAGTCGGGATATATAATTCATTATTTCGTTTGAGTCATTCGGATTGAACCATTTCGCATCCTCGTACTTCTTGAACCACGTCTGTTGCTTGCGTGCGTAGCGTCGTGTGTTGCCCTTTATGCGCTCCACGGCCTCGTCCAAAGAGTACTGCCCGTCAAGGTAGGCGAACAACTCCTTGTAACCTACGGTGTTCAATGCGTTGAGTTGTCTGTACGGATAAAGGGCTTTCGCCTCGTCGAGCAGTCCGTTCTCCATCATGGCATCCACACGTGCGTTGATGCGTTCATACAGTTCTTCGCGCGGTCGATCGAGAATAATCTTCGCAATCTTGAACGGACGTTCCTTCTTCTGTCTCTTGCGGAACGAAGTGTAGGTCTGGCCAGTCTGAAGACATATCTCCAGTCCGTGAACCACACGCCTTGTGTTCTTCCGGTCAACGGTTTCGTAGTATTCCGGGTCGAGTTTGCGCAACTCTTCGCACAGCGTTTCGAGTCCTTCCCGCTCCAACCGTGCCTTCACCGCCTCCCTCGTCGCCTCGCTGATGGTAGGGATGTCGTCAATGCCTTGGCATACGGCATCGATATACATCATGCTCCCACCGCTCAGCAGAGCCATCCGTCTGCCGCAGGAGGACTGTCGGCTGAACTGCCGGGCAATCTCCTGCAAGGCGTCTTGCTCAAACATTGCCGCATTGTAGTAGCTTTGCAGCGTCAGGGTGCCTACAAAGGAGTGCTCAACCTGCGCCAACTGCTCCACTGACGGTGCAGCAGTGCCTATGGTCAAGCCCTTGAACATCTGTCGTGAGTCGGCATTGATTATGGAGATGCCGTATTTTCGGGCTATTTCCATGCACAACGCCGTCTTTCCCACGGCTGTCGGACCGGTAAGGACGACGAGGACATCGTTCATCAACGGATAATTCCTCGTTTGGAATTTTCTATGAACGAGCAGATATATTCCACTTCAGCTACTCCCGGATACTTGGCTCGTGCCTCCTGTATGCCGTCCTTTATTATGCCGTTGGCATATATAATGCGGTAAGTGTCGTGTATCTGTTCTATCGTTTCGTTGCTGAAGCCACGTCTGCGCAGTCCTATAATGTTGATACCGCAGTATTTTGTGGGTTCTTTTCCAGCTATTATGTATGGCGGAATGTCCTGGCTGAACCGGCAACCGCCCTGTATCATCACATAACCTCCTATGTGGCAGAACTGGTGGCACAGCACCGTTGCGCTTATGATGGCATGGTCGTCAACCGTAACCTCACCGGCAAACTTGGTTGAGTTGCCAATTATCAGTCCGTTGCCAACCACACAGTCGTGCGCCACGTGCATGTTTTCCATCAGCAGGTTGCCCGAGCCAACCACGGTCTTGCCCTTACTGGCAGTGCCGCGGCTTATGGTAACGTTCTCGCGTATGCTGTTGTTGTCGCCAATCTCGCACAGTGTTTCCTCGCCTTTGAACTTCAAGTCCTGCGGTTTGGTGCTTATGCTGACCCCCGGAAAGAACTCGTTGCCATTGCCGATGCGTGCTCCAGTGTGTATGGTCACGCTGTTGTACAGTTTGTTGTTGTCGCCAATCACGACATTATCGTCGATGTAACAGAAAGGGCCGATGATATTGTTGTCGCCGAGCTTCGCGTTAGGCGATACAAATGCCATTGGGCTTATATTGTTCATTATAGACTGCCTTTCGCTTTATTTGTTCTTTACTATCTGAGCGGTGAACGACGCCTCAGAGACGATGTGGTCGCCCACGAAAACGTAGCCTTTCATTGACGACACGCCGTGGCGTATCGGTGCGAGAAGGTCTACCTTGAATATGAGGGTGTCGCCCGGAACCACCTTCTGGCGGAACTTCACCTCTTCTATTCTCATAAAGTATGTTGACCAACGCTCAGGTTCTTCAACGGTGTTGAGCACGAGCAGGCCGCCGCACTGTGCCATTGCCTCCACCTGGAGCACGCCCGGCATCACCGGTTCCTGCGGGAAGTGGCCCACGAAGAACGGCTCATTGCTCGTCACGTTCTTTATTCCGACGATGCTTGTAGCGCCAAGGCCAATCACCTTGTCAACGAGCTGCATGGGATAGCGGTGCGGAAGCAGTTCGCGTATGCGGTTCACGTCCATCACCGGAGCCACGTTCGGGTCATACACCGGAGCCTGTATCTCGTGCTTGCGTATCTCCTTGCGCATCTGGCGGGCAAACTTGTTGTTGATTGTATGTCCGGGGCGAGTGGCTATGATGCGTCCCTTGATGGGCTTGCCAATCAGCGCCATGTCGCCTACGATGTCGAGCAACTTGTGGCGGGTGCACTCATTCTCCCACACGAGCGGCTTGTTCTGTATGTAGCCAAGCTCGGTAGCGTCGCGGTGCTCCACCTGAATCATGTCGGCAAGTTTGTCGAGCTGCTCCTGCGATGTCTGCTTCTCGTATATCACGATGGCGTTGTCAAGGTCGCCGCCCTTTATCAGATTGGCCTGAAGCAGCGGCTCTATGTCGCGCACGAACACGAAAGTTCTTGCCGGGGCAATCTCGCTCTTGAAGTCGTCTATCTTGTCGAGCGAAGCAAACTGGCTGTTGATGAACTTCGAGTTGAACGAGCACATGGCCGTAAGGCTGAACTCCTCGTCGGGCAGTATCGTGATGCTCGACCCCGTCTCCTCGTCCTTCACCTCAATCTTCTTGTGTATGACATACCAGTCTTTGGGGGCGTTCTGCTCTTCCTTGCCTATTTCCTCAATCTTCGCCACATATTTGGCAGCACTTCCGTCAAGGATGGGGAATTCCGGTCCGTTCACCTGTATCAGACAGTTGTCCACGCCGAGAGCATACAGAGCTGCCAGACCGTGTTCAACGGTAGACACCCTCACGTCGCCCTTGCCGAGCACCGTGCCGCGCTTCGTGTCCACCACGTTTTCGGCTATGGCATCTATCGTAGGCATGCCGTCAAGGTCAATGCGCTGTATCTTGTAGCCCGTGTTTTCTGGTGCGGGGTTGAATGTAACAGTCAGGCTGAGTCCTGTGTGCAGACCTTTGCCGCAGAGGGAGAAGCTCCCCTTTAGAGTCGTCTGTTTCATCGTATTTTCTTATTTATTGTTTTTCAGATTTTCTATTTCTTTTTGGAGCGCGTCCAGTTGCTTGTACATTTCAGGCAGCCGTCTGAACACAGCCTGCGACCTGAAGTATGCCTTCGGCTCCATTGGCGGCGTGCCGATAAGCGTCTGGTTGCCCTTGATGTTGCCCGGCACTCCCGACTGCGCTCCGAGGAAAGTCTTGTCGCCAACGGTAATGTGGCCGGCCAAGCCCACCTGTCCACCGAACATACACCAGGAACCAATCTTAGTGCTTCCGGCGATGCCCACCTGTGCTGACATGACGGTGTTCTCGCCTATCTCCACATTGTGAGCCACCTGTATCAGGTTGTCGAGCTTCACGCCCTTCCTTATTATAGTGCTGCCCATAGTGGAGCGGTCAATACACGTGTTGGCTCCGATTTCCACGTCGTCCTCTATCGTCACTATGCCGATCTGAGGTATCTTGTCGTAGCCCTCGGCGTTGGGAGCAAAGCCGAAACCGTCGGCACCAATCACCGTGCCGGCATGAATGGTCACCCTGTTGCCTATGCGGCAACCGTCGTATATGGTCACGTTGGGATATACCAGACAGTTGTCGCCAATCTTCACTCCGTCGCCAATCACTGTGTGAGGATAGATTACGGTGTTGTCGCCCACCACGGTGTTTTCTCCAACGCAGGCAAACGCGCCCACATAGACGTCCTTGCCTATGGTTGCGCTTTCGGCTATCGACGCCTTCGGGTCGATGCCTTTCTTCTTGGGCTTTGCAGCCTCATACATCTGGAGCAGCTTTGCCACGCACTCATAGGCGTTGGCCACACGTATGAGAGTGGTGTTTACCGGTTGGTCAAACACCATGTCCTCATTGACGAGCACAATGCTCGACTGTGTGTTATATATATAATGTGTGTATTTGGGGTTTGACAAAAAGGAGATGGCTCCTTCCTTTCCTTCTTCTATCTTGGCAAAAGTGTTCACGGAGACGTTGCCGTCGCCTTCCACTTTGCCGCCGATAAAGTCGGCTATCTGTTTTGCTGTAAATTCCATTACGCGGTTTAGGAGTTCGTTAATTATGCAAATGTAGCAAAAATAGTTTATACTCTCTGATAACAGAGGTAGTATTTTCGTCTTTTTTGGGAAAGCATCTGGGCGTTGAACAGTTCCGACGCTTCCGAAATGTCTTTCTGCGAACCGTCCTGATAGAGTATCGTTATGCTGTCGTCGCCCATGTCATACATGTCTTTCTGCACCATGGCCACGCTCATCAGATATTCTGTGTCAGCCTTGTCCACCTTCATCTTGTCTGCAAGCATATCCCGCACTTCGTCTATACGACTTTCGCTTATTGGGTCTTTGTACACTTCCGCCTTGAAACCATTTCGGTCGACCATATCCGCAGCGAGAGTCGACAGAATTTTGTCGTCACAGTCTTTCCACACCTTCAGGCTGCACCAAATATCGTTGTCGTCCAGTTGGCCATACAGACTGAGCGTTTCGGGGTGCGAGACAAACCATTCGCCATCGATGTCGTTGTAGAGGAAATGGCGCAGCGCAGGTGTCGCATACACATCGCAGCCATTGTGAGCCAGATGCTTTGCCCGCCGCAAGGCATTGACCAGCACCTTTTCGTAGGCCACTGCTGTTTTGTGCAGATACACCTGCCAATACATGAGCCGCCTTGACGTGAGATAGTTCTCTATGGAATATATACCCTTGTATTCGGCCACGAGCTTGTCGTCGGCCACGTTGAGCATTTCTATTATGCGTGCACTGCCTATGTTGCCCTCATTCACTCCCGTGAAGTAGCTGTCGCGGCTGAGATAGTCGAGCCTGTCCACGTCGAGCTGACTGCTTATCAACTGGTGCAGGAAGCGTTTGGGATATTCGTTTTTGAATATCTTGATAGCCAAGTTGAGGCGGTTGCCCAAGTCGCGGTTTATGCGCTCCATCATCAGCAGCGAGATTTCCTCGTGCGAGATGCCGCTGATCAGCGTGTTTTCGAGCACATGACTGAACGGCCCGTGCCCTATGTCGTGCATCAGTATGGCGGCCTCCACCGCTTCCGCCTCGCTGTCGAAGATGAAGTTTCCCTTCCTCTGCAGCGTCTGCAAGGCTCTCGACATGAGATGAAACGCACCGATAGAGTGCAGAAACCTCGTGTGCTTGGCCCCCGGATATACCACCGAGGCCAGTCCCAGCTGGTTTATGCGCGTGAGCCGCTGCACCAGAGGGTGCTGCAGGATGTCATACAGCAGTCCTTTGGGTATGGAGATGAACCCGAACACCGGGTCGTTTATCACTTTGCAGTCTTGCATCTTCGACAATGCCAGTTCTATAAAGAACGACTTTACGGAGGTAATTTATAGGACAGCTTTTAGTTCTACCTCCATCTGCTCCTGCAGTTCCTTGGCCTTTTGTCCTGCCACGACGGCAAAGTCCTTTTCTGTCGATGCGTATATGATGCCGCGCGACGAGTTGACCAACAGTCCGCAGTCAGCAGTCATGCCATACTTGCACACTTCCTGCAAGCTGCCTCCCTGCGCGCCCACACCTGGCACGAGCAAGAAGTGGTTTGGAGCCACCTTGCGTATATCCTTGAACATCTCTCCTTGGGTTGCGCCCACGACATACATCATGTTGTTCTCGTTGCCCCACTGCTGCGATGTGCGGAGCACCTTTTCAAACAACCTTTCACCGTTTTTGTCCTCGATCAGCTGGAAGTCGTGCGAACCCTTGTTGCTCGTCAGCGCCAGCAGTATCACCCACTTGTCGTCGTAGGTGAGAAACGGCGTCACGCTGTCTTCGCCCATATATGGAGCCACGGTGAGTGCATCGATGTCATATTCGCCGAAGAACGTGCGTGCATACATGGCCGACGTGTTGCCGATATCACCGCGCTTGGCGTCGGCAATAACGAAGTGGTCTTTGTAGTTGTCCTTCAGATATTTCACCGTGTGCTCAAACGACGCCATGCCCTTCAGTCCGGCAGCCTCATAGAAAGCCAAGTTGGGCTTATAGGCCACGCAGTAGGGAGCGGTAGCATCGATTATAGCCTTGTTGAAAGCGAATATAGGGTCTTCCTCCTCCAGCAAGTGCTGCGGTATTTTCTTCAGATCTGTGTCGAGTCCTACGCAGAGAAACGACTTCTTCTTGAAGATTTCCCTGGTCAAATGTTGTCTGTCCATATATATAATAATGTATTGTCTGTATATGATGCGCAGACGGCTGTGCCCAATATACGCCTTTTCGGCCTCTGCCATACAGGCAGCGGCGCACAAATCCACTCCGGGCGCAATTTCTGCGCTGCAAAGTTACATGATTTATCGCAAAAACAGAAAATGAAGAACGGTTATTAAGTGAAGAAACAACGTTCAACGGCCGAAGGGAACCAACGGTCGGCGGCCACAGAGAAAGCCAAAGCCTACGAAGAGTGAAGAATTCGTATGTACAAATGCGTTTGAGGGGAAAGTCAAAACCAACGACTTGTGTACAATTAGAACATACAAAACTATTGTCTCTGCAACCTATTGACAATCAATCCCCTCAAAAGCAATACTGATTATCGTAAAAGATTGGTATGATTTTCGTCGAAAATGTATGCAATCTTTGGCAAAAATATACGCGATTTTTTTGGCAAGATTGCTATATTTGTCGCAGAAAGCCACGAAAGACGTTTACAAACCACAAGATTTGGAAAGAGTGTAAGAGAAATAAAGGATTGCGCAGATGGAAGTCTTAGTAGGCACTGTGCTAAGGGAGTACTCCCTGTGGCTCATGGCTAACAGGCACAACGACTGCCTTAGTAGGCGCTGCGTCCTCGCTGCGCCCGAAAAACATTTAGCTTTTGCCTTGAAGGGTGCAGCGTGGACGCAGCACCTACTACGGACTTTCAACTGCGCTAAGAAAGTAGCCGTGCGCATCATTCGCACCAGCCGTCACCAATCCACTGCTGTCAGTTCGTGTATGCGTTGGCGCAGCCGGGTGAGGTTGGCAGGTTTGGTGAAGTATTCGTTCATGCCGCACTCAATGCCCTCCTGTTCGTCGGACGCGAAGGCATATGCAGAGAGGCCTATGATGGGAACGTCGGGCGACATCTTGCGGATTTCGCGTGTGGCCTCGTAGCCGTTCATGATGGGCATGCAGATATCCATGAGAATCAGGTTGGGGCGGCTCAGCTGAAACAACTCCACAGCCTCCTGTCCGTCCCAGGCGTGAAGCAGGCGGTAGTCTTTCTTCAGTACAGCTTCCATCAGTTTGTAGTTGCTGTCATTGTCTTCCGCAATGAGTATACATTTGTTGATAGTGTCCATAATAATAGTAGTTAGTTATAGCAAAGAGTCTGATTAGTTCTCTTTCTCGTCCTTTTCATTGTCATTTGGTGCCGGCTTCTGTGGCCGGTATTCCTGCGGCACCTCGTCGGGTTCGGCAGGATAGAGAGGCACGGTGAATATGAAGCGCGCCCCTTCGGTATATGCAGCGTCGGCCCAGATTTGGCCGTTCATGCCCTTTACTATTACCTTGCAGAGGGCGAGACCCAAGCCGGTGCCTTGGATAAACGGATTGAGCTTGACGAAACGCTCAAAGATGTATTGTTCCTTGCCTTTGGGGATACCGATACCGGTGTCGGTCACGGAGAACTTGATGGTGCGTGCTTCTTCGTCTACCGAGAAGCTCAGGCTGATAAAACCCTCCTTGGTGAACTTGCTCGCATTGGTCAGCAGGTTGATAATCACCTGTTTCAAGCGCATCGGGTCTGTCTTGACATACAGTTCGGTCACGGGAAAATCCTCCTTGAACTCCACGTTCTTCAAATGCTTGGCCTGCTTGACCGACATGAGGCTGTTGCGACAGAGCTTGACCAGTTCGCACGGCTTCCACTCTATGGCGACATAGCCCGACTCTACGCGTGAGATGTCGAGGATGTCGTTGATAAGACCGAGCAGCAGACTGGAGTTTTCCTTGATGATTTCGCTGAACTGCTCCTTCTCTTCCTTCGTGTAGCCGTCCATGGCCTGCAGTTCGGAGAAGCCCACGATGGCGTTGAGCGGTGTGCGTATCTCGTGGCTCATGTTGGCTATGAACGACGACTTGAGCCGGTTGGCCTTCTCGGCAGCGTCCTTGGCCTTGGTGAGTTCTGCCCGCTGCTTGATGAGTATGTCCTTGAGATGGCGGAGGCGGCGGATGTGGTAGAGCGACAAGACCAGTCCGACGAGAAGAAGCAGGGAGGACGCGAGGATGACAACGATGGTCATCTGATAGCGAGTGAACACGCTTCGGCCGTGGCGGACGCCGGCCTTGGCGGGCGACTCAGCGTTCTTCGGACTGAATGCTTCAGACCAGGAGTCGGCGGAAAGGTGCGTGCACTTGTGCGTCCAGCACGCACTTTTTGCAGCGGAATTGCCTTTCAGGATGCTAACGGCAAAATCGGCGCACAGATATTTCGTGTGCTGAAGATAGGAAGTGACTGCCGGAACATGGCACAATATCCCCTCTGAGACTATTGCGACGGTGGCCAGTGAGAGCAACAGGCTACACAACCACATCCGGTATAATCGGGAAAGACGCTTCATGCCAACTTCGTTGCGTGTATCTGTATCGTGTTGAGCAGACGGTCGGGCACGATGGGCTTGGCCACATAGTCGTCGACTCCCATGTCGTAGCACTCGGTGATGTTGTCGTGGTCGGTGATGGCCGATGTGACGATGATGGCCATTTGCTCCTTGGTGTACTTCTCGCGGATGGCCTTGATGATATCCCAACCGTTGACGTCGGGCATCATCAGGTCGAGGAGCACAATCTGCGGCTTGAACGACTCCACTTTGTCCAACGCTTCCTGGCCGCTTTCGGCGGTTTCATATTCCGTGTTCTGCTTCTTGATGATGGCTGAAATCAGCTTGACATTTGTAGGGATGTCGTCAACAATCAATATTCTTAATTTGTCCATATACGTTTGTTGTTTTTAAGAAAAGTGCTATTTACATGTATGTATGCCGTTGATGTCGCAAACAACGCCCTTTTCGGTGGTCAGTCCGCAGAAATTGATTGTGCTGAAAACCTTGTGACGGGTGCCAATGACCACCACATCGTAGCGTGAGGCGAGCGCATCGGGCGCTGCGGTGACGCTGATGTTGTATTCACGCTCCACCTTTCTGACGTCCACCAACGGGTCGTAGACAGTGACGGGATAACCCATGCCGACGAGATGGCGGTAGAGGTCGGCCACCTTGGTGTTGCGAATATCATCGCTGTTTGGTTTGAACGAGAAGCCCAGAATGAGCACGCGCGTTGTGGCAAAGTTCATGCCTCGGCGTTCCGTGTGGGCTTTGATCTTGTCGGCAAGCCAGCGCGACATATCCTCATTGACCTCGCGAGCCGTGGCCAACAGCGACGGGGTGATGCCCGACTCCTTGGCCTTGGCTATCATGTAGTAGGGGTCAACGGCTATGCAGTGGCCTCCCACCAGTCCGGGCTTGGCCGGAATGAAGTTCCATTTGGTGGCCGCAGCGCGTGTAACCTCGCCCACGTCGATGTTCATCTTGTCGAAGATGCGACGGAACTCATTGAAAAAGGCTATCAGCACGTCGCGCTGGCAGTTCTCCATAATCTTGCAAGCCTCTGCGGTGCGTATGTCAGGAGCCTTGTAGGTGCCGTTGGTGAGCACCGAGTTGTACAGGCTGTCGATGACCTCTGCCACTTCGGGTGTGGAACCGCTCGTCACCTTGGTGATGTTTTCTATGGTGTGCACAATGTCGCCGGGATTGATGCGCTCTGGAGAGAAGCCCACGAAGAAGTCGCGGTTGTATTTCAGACCCGACACCTTCTCCAACAGCGGGGCACACACCTCCTCGGTGAGTCCCGGATAGACCGTGGACTCATATATCACGATGTCCCCCTCCTTGAGCAAACGGGCAATGGCTGTGGTGGCGTTGCACACGCAGCTCGTGTCTGGCTTATGGTCTTCATGGACGGGCGTAGGCACTGCGATGATATACACGTTGCAGTCCTTGAGGTCAGAGATGTCGCTGGTCAGTCGCAGCCCTTGTGCCAACGCTCGGGCTAAGGTCTTGTCGTCGGATATTCTGACATTCACCAATTTCTCTACCTTGCAGGACTTGATGTCATATCCGATGGTATCGTATTTCTTGGCGAACAGGCAAGCCAGCGGCATACCCACATATCCAAGACCTACGACTCCTACCTTAAACTCTTCGTGCTGTTTCTTCATTATATTGTATAGTCATTAAGTTTTTATATTCGTTCCAATTGCGCATACCTCGAAATCTTCTTGGGGTTCCACGAGTCCTTGTAGGAACGCCGGAAGAATATCTCCTGTATGTGCGCCGTCGTTCTCGCTATGCGCAGGAAGTAGCCCGTGTAGGGCGACATGAGGGACATGAACCTGTATAGATGGGCCTCCTCTTTTCTCCGCTCCGATACTATCATGATGAGCAGGAAGGCAAACTGCGCGAAACAGAGACGGATGAAATAGCCCAGCACCAGCACCTCGATGATGTGTACGTTGAACGTTATCATCAGTTGGATGATGTAAAACACCCAAAGGAAGTTGAGCACGCAGTCGTACATGAGGCTCTCAAGGTTGGACAGCCAGTTTAGTATGTTCCAGTTTCGGTTTGGCAGCAGTATGTCTATGTGCTTGCGGACTCTGAACCTGACCAGCGACCGCGACCAGCGTATGCGTTGATGGTAGAGCTTCGACCACTTGGTGGGCACATTGGTCATGCAGATGGCGTCGTGGGCGAACTTCACCTTATAGCCGGCTTTGCGGAACTTCTGCGTGAGGTCGCCGTCGAGTCCGGGACCGATATCCCAGAAACCCACCTCTTTCATGACCTTTCTGTCGAACGCACCGAACGCTCCCGATATGATATGGTATATGCCCAGTCGGCTGGTCACAATGCGTCCCACCTGTATGCGTTTGAGATACTCAACCGCTTGCAGCGACGTGCATATCGTGTCGTCGCAGTTGCGCACTTTTACGCAGCCGCCCACGGCCTTCACCTTACTGTCCATGTAGAACGGGATGAGTATCTTCTCTATCGCATCGCGGTCGAGCGAGGAGTCGGCATCAAGACAGATGATGTATTTGCCTCTGGCCATGGTGGCGCCATAGTTGCTGGCTCCGGCCTTGCCGCCGCGCGTCTCCAGTCGAAGGTAGTGTTGCAGCAGACCAGCTTTCGCCAGGTCGTTGCATATCAGCTGAGTGTCGTCGTCAGAACCGTCGTCCACCACTATCAGTTCATAGTTGCGGTAGGTCTGCTCCTTGAGGCTCGTCACCAGTTTGTATATGTGCTTGCCCTCGTTCTTGCCCGGCACGAGAATGGTCACCAGCGGATTTTCCCTAAGCAAGAGAAACCGCGCAAGTTCTTTCTCGTTGCGGATCGACTTGTAGCGGAAGAGCATCACGCCAATCACGATATACTCCAGTATGTAGTAGCGCGGCATCTCAATGAAGAACAGGAACCAATAGGTGTTCACTATGCTGCTCAGAGTGAGAGTGCTGATCCAGTCTACAAACTCGTCGATGGGTTCAATCAGTTCTAAGAACATATCGATTCCTCTCCCTTTAGTAGTTGAGCCAGACGGTTAAGAAGGCAATGGCGGCCACCAACAGGCCGGCAATGAACACCAGCAGCGCCACAATCTTCTTGTAGAGAATCGTGCGCGACTCGTCCTTGTCTATCGCTTCTTCATGCTGCTGGAACTTTGTCATGTCGGGAACAACTACCTCTTCCACAGGTTCGCTCGAATAGTCGCAGTAGTCGTCGGGCACGGCGGCCACATAGGCCAGGTCTTCAAAGAACGCTTCGTAGTTATCACCTCCGGTCTTCGATTGCGACATAAACGTGTAGCAAATGGTCTCTTCCGGGTCTATCTTGTTGGCAATCTTGCGTATGCCGGCCGACAGGTCTTGGCGGAACTGTGCCGTGACCACCTGTTTGTCCGCACCTTCCTGGAAGATGGAACCTGCCACGTAGAAGATATTGTTGTTGTACGACACCTTGTGGGTGAAGAACACCTTGCAAAGGTCAGCCTGTATGCTGTCCTTAATCTTGGTGGTCTTTCGCTCCTTGTCCAGTATCCACACCTTGCCCATGAGCACGGTGTATTCCTTGTTGATGTTGTTGCCGACCAACTGACGGCGTATGCGCCTAACCATAGAAGCATACTCCATGAAGTTGTCGTAGTAGTTGGTGAAGTTGGAGAACAGGACGCTTCCCTCGGTGAGAGCTCTTATGCCTTCCTCCGTTATCTCAAGGTCCACCACGTCGTGCGGCACCAGCTTGCTCACGTCCGACGTTTCTTCGCAGTATGCGCAGATAGCTTTGGTCACAGGAGTTGTGAACGAGTTGCCGCAAGTGTTGCAAGAGTATATCACCGCCGGACGGTCGTAGTCCACGCCGATGTGGCGCAGCATCTTGTGACACTTGGGACAGACGAGCATACCACCCATGTTGTATGTCGACTCCGGCGACACGTTGGCGCAACTGAAGTGGTGTATGATGTTCTGCAGCGTCAGGTCACTCTTGCCGCATTGCGGACAGCACTCCACATACATAAGGTGACTGTGATTGCAGTGAGGGCAGAGATGCTGCTTGATATGGAACTTGCGAATGTGGAATGCACCGTATTCAAGCATGGTTTCCTTGAACATGAACATCTCGCTCAAGTGGAACAAGCCTACAGAATGATAGTGTTCAAAGATAGGATTAATGAAGCCCGTTGACGACTTCTCCAGCAGTTTGTGCGTTATGACGCGCTGGTTGCGCGAGAGCAGATAGCGGCAGATGTTGGAGAACAACTGGTTTGGAGTGGTGGGACGCACCACCTCCCGTTTGATGTTGTAGTGCAGAGTGGCGCGTCTGATGTTGTCAATGATGTCATACACTTTCTCCGAATCGTAGTCGTTGGTGTAGGCATCCACGAGACAGTCGATGATGCGCGGTTTGTCGTCGAGCGTCTTGGTGGCGAATATCGGCTTGTAGCTACACTTTGTGGAAAGGATAGGGCTGGCTCCATAGAGTATGGACGACAGTGTCTGCTCGGTGCGCGCCTTTATCATCACACAGTCGAAGAAGTCCTCCTGTATGTCGATGCAGCTGTCCACGTCGATGTAGTTGTCAATGACGAGCACCTTGTCGCCTCGCTTCGTCGTTTTTAGTCCTATCATTTGTTGCCTTTGTTCTTCGTTTGCTTTTCGACTCTGTCCATGTATAGCGGCCGGACGGGGCGCGTGTTGCCTTTCTCGTCGGGGATGACGTATTCCGGCAGAGGCCGTGGGTCAGACATAGCTTTCAACTTGTTGATGCGTATGCGCACAGGCAGGTTGTTGGTCATTGCCCACTCCGGCACATGCTGGTACGGGTTGAATGTGAAGTAGCCCACCACAGCGTTGGCATCGTGCGCGAAGTTGCCTTGCAGATACTTCGGTATCTCTTCCACACGCAGTCCCACCTTGGTCAGCTTTGCCTTGACAATGACGTCGGAGTTGATTATTACGTCAGCATCAGCCGGACTCTCCAGGTATTTCACCTTGTCGCTCGGCACATAGGCGATGACTCCCAAATGGCACGCCTCATAGTCATTGTGCTGTATGGCCATAATCTGTTCCTGCTTGAACACGATGGCCCGCTCCGTAACGTTGATGTCCGTCACGAAAGCGTCCTTGGGTGTGGTGCAATAGTGTACGGTGCCGGAATTACGGAACTGGTTCAGTGCCTTACGGGGAATCTTGCCGAGTCCATGACCGTTGCGGTTGGCCATGAACGACCACGTGCTGTTCTTCATGTTGGCGTATATGGCCACCTTGTTCATCTGTTTGCGCAGTTCCTCCTCAGTCTCAGCAATCTGGGCGGCCAACTGGTTCCGTCGTGTGTTGTCGGTCAGACCGTAGAATATGTCCGTCGATTCACCCTTTTGCTGTTTGCGCAGTTCTGCAAGCTTTGTGCGCAATACCGGAATCTCCTCCCGGGCCAACTTGGCTTGCAGTTCCATATCGTGGGTTTCGCGCACCACTGAGGGCAGAGTGTTGAAGTCATACTGTCCAAGTATGTTGCTCAGCAGCACGTATGAATAGAGTGTGTCGCCCTCCTTTACCGATTCGCCCACATCCTTGTACATTTCCAGTATCAGCAAGTCGTCGCAGGCTCTCAGTTTGTTGTCGTCCAGGGTTATGTAGCCGTCGTAGGTGGCATATACCGTCCTGTTGAACACGTAGCAGGCCAACACGACAACAACAATGAAGAAGAGCACGGCATAGACAGTCTGCTGCCTCGCCAGTCTCTTGTTCTGCGATTTGAGCAAGGCCACAGCCTCCTGCTCCTGCGGTTTGTTGTTATGTTGAAACTCGTTCATAGCTCAGTCTCTACGAATATTCCTTTAGTGTTGTTGTCCAGTCCCGCTGCCTTTTGTATGGCTATTATGGCGAGAGCCCTGTTCTGCATCAGCTTGTAGAGCCGTTCCATGCTCTCCAGCAGTCCCGTGTATTCCTCCATTCTGGCCAGATAGTTGTAGCCAGCCGTCTGGTTGTTGTAAGCGTTGTGCCGCATGGCCACATACTTGTTCATCTGCTTTATGTGGAAAGCCTCGGTGGCAATGGCTCGGTTCATGTTTTCCACCTTCTTTATCAGATTGCTACACTCCATCTTGAGCGTGGTCACGTCCGATGTTCTGCCGTTGCGTATTATTTCCTTTTCCGTGGCGAGAGCCTTCTTCTTGCGTCCGCTCTCGTCATAGAGAGGTAGTGTGAACCGCACGCCCACGTCGGCATTGTTGCTCAACTTGTTGTTGCTTGTCCAGTAAGACGACCACCTGACAAAGGGTGTCAGTCGTGTAGTGGAGAGATAGTTGGTCAGTTTACTGTCGTTGTCGGCCATACGCTCCTTCACGTCGCTGATGCGTGTGTCCATGCTCTCCACAGTCACGTATCGCCAAAGCGTTGTTGTGTCCACGTCGATTCTTGTGGGAACAATCCGGTAGAGCGGTTGGTTGTTGATGTCCTTCGATGCGCAGAGGATGGACAAGTCGTATTCTGCCTCCATCTTGTCGTTCATCACCTTGAGCATCTTGTCGTTGCTTATGCGGTCCTTTTCCAGCATATACTGGTAGGCCGTGTTCATGATGTCGAGGTTCTCCAGCCGATGAGCGATGGTGACGGCGATGTATCGGTTGTACTCGTCCGTTATCTGTTCGCTGGCCTTGTCGTAGCTGTCCGCCGACAGACGTTTCTTCTGTTGCAGACGCGCCAGTTCGTTGGCGAGCGTTATTTTCTCTTTCTTTTGTTTGCCTTGATAGAATCGGCTGTTGATGATGTTCCAACCGAGTTCGGCCTGTGCTTTCGCCTTGTATACAGAAACATTGTCTTCCTCGTCCACGTTCTTCAGGGCTTCGTCGGGGCGGGCATATACCTGTCCTGTTATCTCAAGTCCCGAGCGTCTGTCCAAGGCGAGTGTTTCGTGGGCGGTCTTGGCCCTGTACAGCGAGTCGGTGTAGTCCGCCGTGCTGTGGGCGATGTAGCCTGTCCGCACCATGGGCGACGCCACCGTCACTTGGTGCTTGAGCAGAGTGTCGAGTTGTGTGAAGCGTGTCTGGAAGAGACGCAGCACATCCTCGTTTTTCAGGTTTTCATAAACCAGCATCTTTGGACTGAATGTCTGCTTGTCGGTTTGGGCAATACAACGCCCTGCACTTGCGATGAGCAAGAGCGACAGGAATACAGACTGTATTTTTATAAACCGATAGATACTGGTCATAGATAGCGAAGGTGGTTCTTGTCAGCAACCACCCTAAAGACAAGATGAATGCAGCCGCAACCTGCGGCTGCATTCTCTTTCACTTTCAGATTTAGTATTTCACCTTTACGGGATTGTCCTTCAACTGGAATATCTGCAAGCGGCTTCTGCCGTATGCCACATAGACATACCCGTTGTAGAGAGTCACATAGTTGGCCGACTTGCGGCTCTGCGCACGCTTCTTGGCCACCACCTTCGGTTTGCCGTCGACCATGGTGTTCTTGTCGAGCACCACCACGCCGTAGCCGCCACATGCCAGATAGATGTAGTCGTTGTCGAAGGTCACGCCGTTGGCGTTGCCCTGCACCACCTTCGTCTCGGCTGTCAGCGGAGCTGTCCAAGTCCATTTTGCAGTGTTTGTAGTGCGGTCGAAGCAGGTCAGTCCCTCAGCACCTCGGCACACATAGATGTTGTTGCCGTCGATGGCGATGGTGTTCTTACCGTTGTTAGGAGCGATGCGTCCAACGGAGAACGTGTTCTTGGGCGTAGCGGTGAGGATGTCGTCGCCTGTGTTGAACTCTTCAACCACGCCGTTGGCCTGTATCGTGTCATTGACGGGACCGTCGTAGTACAGTGTGGCCATGTCGGTGCCGTTGATGGCTATGTGCTTGGCCTTGCCAGCGGTCAACTTGTTGCCGAGCAGATTGAGGTCGGTGTCGTACACCTCATAGCCACGGGTGCTCATCACGAGCAACTTGTCGCCGTCACGAACGATGCAGTTCTCATCCTTCGAGTCACCCTTTTGTGCGTTCTTGTCAAGCGGCACAATGGTGAGAGGCATTATGGCAGTGTTCTCGTCAATCTCCTTCACGTCGGTGTTGAGCAGACCGTCACCGTTGATATCGATGCGGGCGAGGATGGCGCCCTTCTTGAATGAGTTGCCCACAACATAGAGTTGGGGAGTTGAAGGTTTGCTGTCCACCATCAAGTGGTTGAAGTCGAGGTTCTTCTCCTTGTCCTGCAGATACTGCAATAGTTTTGTCTGCTTCTTGGCGTCGGTTTCAAACACCTCGATACATGCTCCATGACCTGTGCCGCGAGTGTGGTAAGACATATACATCTTGCCGTTGTAGGGCTGGATACAAGTGGCAGAAATGTCGTGCGTATGGTCATATTCCAACTCTCCGATGGGGTCAAGAATCTTGTCGGGAACAACGGGGTCGGGAGTTGGCGACGGGGTCGGGTCGTCGTCCTTTGAATCAATCGTATAGCCACATTCAGCGGGTTTCAAAACCACTTCGCCACTGTTGAATATGGCCACACCGTTGTCTACGCCACCGTGCCATGTGATATCTTCAAACGCCAAGTCTGTTCCTGTGTAGTTATAGCGAGAGCAGTCCAACAGAATCTGGCTGCCGTCGCCGGTAGCGTTGAAGAGATAGCAGTCTTCGCTTCCTGTATACTTGATGATTCCAGCCTTGACCACAGCTTTGGCCTTGTCGCCGATAAGGACTACAGATGCGCTGTTTTCTCCGCTTCTGGTATTGATGAACTCGTCGCACTCTATCACGCCATTGTTAACAAGATAAATCGTGCTGGTGGCGTCCTGCTGCACAGTCTTTGCCTTGATATAGTTGATATACGACTTTGAGTTGTTTGCGTTAAGGAGCACTTTTTCCTGCGCAATAGCGGAACAAAGGTAAAATTTGCCGTCGTCACCTTTGATGGTGAGGTTCTTCACTTTCAGGCTTCCGTTGATGTTGACAGTGCCTTCAATGGCAATGTCCTTGTCTTCCAGTCCGGCAAACCCGCCTTGGATGTTGACCACTGCGCCTTTCTCTGGAACGAAACCTGCGGCGGTCACCTTGCCACCGGCATAAAAGATGCCTTGCACCTTAAGCGTCTTGTCGCCCAAGTCCAAGTCGGTGTCTGTGTAGAAGGCGTCGGATGATGCTATGTAGAAAGTGGAGCTTGTGTTGCTGGTTGTCACTGTGCCTCCATAGTTGTATATGGCGAGTCCACTGGAGTTTGTGAGGTTGCCATCGCCGTTGTTGAAGTTGAAGTTGACCTTTCCGCCAAGGATATACAACTTTGCTTTCACTGTTTTGCTGCCGTCCCAATATCCGTTTCCCCAGCAGCTTGTGACGTCAAGTTCTCCCTCAACGATTAGAGTCGCACCATTGAGGTTCAGTCCACTTGATATCTTCGAACCTTTCTTGATGATATATGTCTTTCCGTTCTCCAAACCGCTCGTTCCATTGAGAGGATAGCTGAGCGTAGACGACAATTCTATCGCGTCGCTGGGCACCGTCGGTTTCTCGGGCATGCTGTAAGCGCTTCCGAGGTCATCAGCGGTTGCACTGGTACCTCTTGTTGCAACAGTCTTGAAGTTGTGAACGCGCTGCGACAGTTGCTGTGCGTCGTTGTTGAAGATTACTTCAGCTCCCACACCGGCAGGAGTTGTCGGGTTGCCCGAAGTTTCAGACGAGTTGTCGCTACAAGCGGCAAGCAACATGGAGGCCACTCCGAACGCTATGAGTTTGGTGTTGATAGCTTTCATAAGAATAAGTAATGAATATGTTTATTGAATATATCTCCCGTCGGCACGTGTGGTGTCCGACGGGAGATAATGAATGAAAGAGCAAACTATTTCTTTGTAGATGTCACCTTGAACACCTGGATGCGGCTCTGACCGTAAGCAACATATATCTTGCCGTCGTTGCCCAATGCCACATAGTTGGCCGACTTGCCAGTCTGCGACTTGCGGTGGCATACTTCCTTGCCTGTGGCCTTGTCGAGCACCACGAGACCGTAGCCGCCGCATGCAACGTATACATACTGGTTGTCTACAGCCAGGCCGTTTGCATAGCCCTTAGCGTAACCGTGCTTCTTGCTCTCCTCGTTTTCTATTGTGGGCACATCCCACTGCCATGTCTGATTGCCACTGGCGTTGAAACGGGTAACGCCGTTCTTGCCACGGCAAACGTACACGTCAGTACCGTCCACTGCGATGACGTTCTTTGCCGTGTCGGGATTCAGTTCACCAACACCAAAGTATGTTGCGTTTGCGAGTGTAGCGTCGCCAAACTTCTGAATCTGTGCGGTTGTGTTGGCAGTTGTATTGAAGTTCAGACCGTAGATGGCGTTGTTGGCCACTGCCAAGTGCTTAGCCTTGCCGGCTGTGGGCAGATATGAGTGTGTAGCGAAAGCAGCGTCATACACCTCGTAGCCTCTTGTGCTGGCAGCGATGATGCTGTTGCCGAAAGGCACTACACAGTTCACGTCGTAGCCCTGATGCTTGGCAGCGTCCTTGTCCACGTATGCCACTTCCACAGGGTTGTTCGTAGCTGCGATTGCTCCGTTAGACTCAAGAGCGAAAGCGGTCACAAAGCCACCGTTCTTCTTTGACGAGCCAGCCAAGTAGAGCTTGCTGCCGTCAACAGCGAGGTGGTTGTAGTCGAGACTGTTCTCGTTGTCCTTGAAAGACTGCTCGATCTTGATGGTATTTCCGCTCACAGTAGCACGCTCGATGTTGCCGCCAAACTTGCTGCTTCCGTTAGTGTGGTAAGACACGTAGAGGTTGCTGCCTACAGGTTTGATGCAAGTGGCCGACTGACCGTCGTTGGCGTCGATGGCAGCCACGATGTCAAGCTTCGGAGTCGACTTCAGGTTAGCAGCGTCGCCAGTCCACTGGTATACGCCCCACTTGCCGCTTGGGTCGCCCTCTTGTATCTCCTTCACCTCGTTGCCATTGGTGGCCTTGTCGTAGTCGAGGTAAGAAGCGGCGATGTCGAGGTCCTCAAACGAAGGCATCTCCGTTGTGCCGTTGAAGCTCTTTGTGAACTGTATCAGGAACGTAGAGTTGTCGCCGGGAGTTGCGAGAGCCTGAATGGTCTCAGCGCCCGTGTTGTGGAACTCGCCTGCCTTGATTACGGCCACAGCGTCAGCACCGCCGAGCACAATCTGCTGAGCGGCGTTGTCGGTTGTCAGCTTGTCAAACGTGAGCACACCCTTGTCGCTGATGTTAAGCTGGCAAGCTCCGGCGAGCGTAGCGTCGGTGGCGCGCACGTAGTCGGCAGTCAGCTTAGAGCCAGCGTTCATCTCCAGGTTGCCAGCCCTTACTGCCCAGTCGGAACTCATCTGTCCGTTGATGGTCAGGTCGCCTGTGGTCTTGAAGTATTTGTTGGCGTGGAGAGCACCGTTCACAGTGGCTGTGGTGAGGTGCATGGCGTTCTGGTTGAAGAACACCACTGCGTCATTGCCGATGGTGAGGTTGATGGCGCGCACATATCCGTCAATGTAGGTCTTGTTGTTGAACGTGATGTCCTGTGAGGGAGTCACCACTTCGTTGCCCTCGCTGTCTTTCTGTCCGGAGGTAGAGTTGGCGCCGAAGCCCTGTATGTTTACAGAACCATCCGTCTGTGTCACCTTGAGGTCGGCATAGAACTCACCGTTGACAACGATGTTGTTGTTTGAGCTTTCCACTGTGCCTTCCTGGCAGATGACAACATCGGTGGATGCGAGCATCTCACCTGTGCCGGCAAACTTCAGCTTTGCACCCTTTTGCACATAGAACTTGTTGTTGCCCTCGGTCTTGCCGTAAACGAGCGTAGAACCGCCGTCGATGTAGATGGTGGCGTTCTTGATGGTATTGTTTGTGCAGTCTATAGTGTTCTTTCCTGTGATATTGAAAGCCTTTCCGCTATACTGCGAACCGTCCAAATCAATGGCTTTTCTCACCTCCACCAGGTTTGCGGGAGCAATCTCGGGGATTGACGGCATGGAGAGCACACTGGCAAACACGTTGGGGTCAGCAGCGGCACGTGTGCCCGCAGCCTTGGTGATTGTGCCTTTGTAAGAGTGTACGCGCGATGCAAGTGCAGCGGCGTCGTTAGTGAAAGACAATCCCTCTGTTGCCACAACACCGGCAATGGTGGATTTACTTTCATTGCTTGTATTGTCGCTACAGGATGCGAGCAATACTGCAGCAAGTCCAAATGCTGCAAATTTAGCTGTTGATTTCATATCGATTATATTTATAACAGGTTTACACTATATATATTATATTGCGAAGCGTTCGGACAATCGCGCTCAACATCCTTTGTTACAACTGGTTGTTTGTTGTTTGCAAATCCCTATTGTACAGTCTTCACGACATCATCGCTTCTTGTTTAGTATTCATTACAGAATTGATGCCAATTCGCCTTTGTTGCAGTTAGTTGGATGCAAAAGTAGTACTTTTAATGATTCTTCGTTTTTTGGGGACGGTTAAATATTATTAAAGTATAAACTTTTAATAATATCTTTTATGGGCTAACTCCCAAAACAACTTGTGTTTTGGCCATTTCATCGGTGTTTTTCAGATAAAAAAGGGATGTGGAGCGAAGAATTCGCCTGCAAGAAGGTCGTAGTAAGCGCCAAGTTCTCGTATTCCTTTAACAAAAAAAATCAAGGCTATATTAATAATATAAAAGTTCACAAAGTAGAAGGATTTATCAAGATTGCCGCATTTGTTTTATAAAACCGAGAAAGAAGTTTACAGAACAAAGAATCGCTACGCGCAGTGGGAAGACCAAGTATGCGCTGCGTCATCGCTTGTCCTCGGGTAAAACCAAGTATAAACGATGCTATACCCTACCCTTTTCGGTTGATTTCCGCCAGGCTCCATGCAAGGACATTCGCCACGTGCCCACAATAAAAAAACAAGAAATCACACAACTATTCTGCGTTCTTACATTACCTTTGCAAACAAGCAAAAGAGGTCTTCCGTTAAATGCACAGGTGACATACATACAGTGGAACGAGGTGCATGGCAAATACAACGTTTTGCTCCCCAAAAGGCAATAAGACAAACTTAGCAAACGAGGCTAACTTAGTAGGCGCTGCGTCCTCGCGCCCGCCGAAGCCAAGGGGCGGGGACGCACGTCCCTACTAAGCCGAATTAGCAAACAAGGAAGATGTAGTAGGCGCTGCGTCATCGCTGCGCCCGCCAAAGCCAAGGGAGCGAGGACGCAGCGCCTACTATAGGCAGTCGCCCGTGCTTGTTAGCCATGAATCGCATGGGCAAACTTCGGTCTCTTTGAAGCCAAGATGTCATGACATTCATCCACGCATTTGACGGAACCCCTTTTTTTTGTTACTCTTCGCCGTAATCGGAGATGTTTTCGGCTTCCTCGTCCGGGTCACCGTCAACATCGAATGTGGTGCGGTAGTTTTCTTCGGTCATTTCGTCGCTGAAGTCCGTTGGCTCCTCCGGCTCCATGTCGTCCTCCTCCGGCTTGTTGTATGTATCTTCCGGCTCCTCGTCCTCTTCGTCTGACGGCGCGGTAGGCTCCGCAATGCGCGGTTTTTCCATTTCCGGCTTCAGCTTCACGAAGATAGCTTCCACCCAAGTGCCTTTTGCCACCTCAAGAACGTCAAATCCGTCGGCCACCTTCTTTTCGTACATACCTCCCGGCTTGTGCAGGCGGTCTTTCGGAAGAGTTGTTGTCGAGATGTCGAAACCGCTCTCGATGATGTCCTTTATGCTCTGCGAGAGAGAGTCCCAGCCGCCTCCGAAGTTGCGGTCGAGCACTTCGGTCAGTTTTGCTGCCGAGATGTGGTGTATGTTCTCGTATGTGAGGTCTGTGACGCGCACGATAGGGCGCTTCTTGACAGCCCACAGGGCGTTGTCGTCTTCGCCTTTGCGCATGGCGTGGGTCTTGTAGCCCATCTTTTCATACTTGCTTTTTACCGTAGGGGCGTTTTCAATCTGTTCCAGGTCAAACGCGCTCTTTATAATACTTGTATAGTGGCGCATGTTTTCCCTGGCGTCCGCGTCCTTGCCAATTTCCTCCAGTACACGGAGAATATCGCTTTCGTTGGCGTCCCATAC
>CAVGKZ010000006.1:0-15371 GCA_963630025.1 bacterium
AGCAAAAGCCCCACCCTGGTTCGCTGTTCTTCGGGAAGCGTGGTGGGAACTGTCGCTGCAAAAATACAATTATTTATCAGAACAACCAAACTTTTTCTTGAATTTCTTCAATTTTGTATGTAAAATTCTTGCTAGGGAAGCGATTCCTTCTCTCCTGAGACAGGCATCAAGGAAGTGGCGCGTGTAAAAACTTCCAACGCGTCACGCACTTATAATCTCGCTGGACAGCAAGTGAACGCCGACGCGAAGGGTATAATCATACGTGACGGAAAGAAGTTCCTGAACAAGTAGGAATTACAATGTTTCGATGAATGACCGTTAGGCACGGGGAGAACAATATTCTTCTCGTGCCTAAGTTTTTAATGTGGCTGAACCGGCCGATATATAGTGGCGTACGTCCTTGCCCCTCACTCCTCCCGAATCTTCCATTCGCTGATTGTCCGCTGCTTGCTGTCGAAGCTGATGCCGATTTTTACAAGTCGCTTGCCATCGGCATGGTAGGGCAGCATGTAGCCCTTGTCGTCTATCTGCGCCAAGGCTTCGTCGGCACTCTTGTCCACCTTCAGCTCAAACACATATATGGTGTCGGGCATGTGCATCACTGCGTCGGCGCGGCCAATGGCGCTCTTCACCTCCGTGCGGATGTAGATGTTGAGGAAGCTGAACATCAGGTAGAAGATAGTCTGGAAGTGCTTTTCCGTATGGTTCTCAAGATCGTAGGGTATCGTGGCCATGTATGTGCGCATGTGCTCCAGAGCCGCCTCGATGTCGTCACGGTACACCGCTTTGCAGAAACCCAAGAGGAAAGCGTCGTTGTCGGTGCGTCGCGGGTTGACGTAGTGGGGCATCATCGAGTTGAGCAGCCCGTCGCGCACCTCCTTGTTGGGTATGCCGAGGGTGTACTCCTTGAACATCGGGTTGTATTTCTTTATGGTGAGATAGCCGCTTTGATACAGCAGCGGCAGTGGGTCGGTCATCTCCTCGGGCGAGAGGTCGAACGAGCTGAGCACCGCCTCCTGGCTTTCCAGCGAAGCGAGGTTGACGTTGAACTTGTCCAGCTGCTTGAGCAGGAACGTCGGTGTGCCCGAGCCAAACCAAAAAGAGTCTATCTTTTGGCCATTCATCGCCTTTATCAGGCTGAACGGATTGAACACGTCTTCCGAGCGTTCACTGAAGTGGTAGCCGTCATAGTAGTTGCGCAGCTCCGCCAGACATTCCTCATAGGTCATGCCGAGAGCCTTGCCCAGATGCTCCACGTCGGGGCGCATTGCGGTGGTCAGCTCCGTCAGGCTGATGCCGCAGATGGCGGAGTACTGGTCGAGCATGCTGATGTTCTCAAGATTGTTAAGCTCGCTGAATATGCTGAGCTGCGAGAACTTGGTGATGCCGGTGATGAAAGTGAACTTCAGGTAAGGGTCGAGCTTCTTCAGCGGACTGTAGAAGTTCTGCATGATGAGGCGCAGTGCGGCGAGGTTTTCCCGCTCATGCACCACGTCGAGCAGCGGCGCGTCGTATTCGTCTATTATAACCACAACCTTCTGTCCGGTCTGCTCATAGGCACTTCTTACTAAATTTATAAGTCTTATATTGGCATCCCAATGTTCCTTGTCACATCCGTAGGTCTTTTCATACGGTGCCAGTTCTCGGTCGAGATATTCTTTGAGGCTGTCCTTGTTCACGTGCTTAGCCCCGCTCATGTCGAAGTGGAGCACGGGGTGCTTCACCCATTCCTTCTCGTAGTCGGCTATGGCCAGTCCGTCAAACAGCTCCTTGCGCCCCTCGAAATAAGCCTGGAGGGTGGAGGCGAAGAGCGACTTGCCGAACCGCCGGGGGCGGCTCAGGAAGACGTAGCTCATCTGTTTCTTGCAGAAATCGACGATGTATTTCGTCTTGTCGACGTAGAGATAACGCCCTTCGCGTATCTTCTCAAACGTCTGCACTCCTACGGGATAGCAATTTACCTGTTCTGCCATAGTCTCAAAGTCTTTCGTGTTTTTATGCCGCTAAGTTACGAATATTTTCGCATTGGGTGAACAAACGGCAAATCCTTTGTGGGGAAATGACGTTTCTTGTGCACAAAGAGAGCATGGCGATTCTGCAGGGGTGGTAGACTTTCCGATGAAAAGCAAGCATCTTTTGTCAATATATCATCATTGTCTTGGTTCAAATAAAGCCTCTCAATAGGTGCTTTTGCAAGTCTCTTGTCTACAAAAGGTTACGAGGTTGCAAAAAATGATATCTATTTTTGGCAAAAATGGATATCATTTTGTCCAAAGATTGCATACATTTTTTCTGTTTTCGCCTCTCACATCGGCCACATAGCCCGCTATGCTCCCTTTTCGAGAAACGATTTGTCTTATTCTACATCATCGCCATTATCATCAGTACTATCACATGTCAATACGAGGAGAAGAGAAATAAGGCTCAATAATTTCCAAATATTTTATTTCGTTTTTGCTCTTCATGAGTATAGGTTCCAACTTATTCCACGCAAGTCTTTGCCGTTTCGTGGCAAATGACTAACTTTACCGACAAAGAAAAACAACGCAGACAATGGGCACCAAACGTTATCCAATAGGCATACAGACGTTCTCGGAAATCATCACCAAGAACTATCTCTACGTCGACAAGACGGAGTACATATACAGAATGACCCACGGCGATGCGAAATACCTGTTTCTTGGTCGGCCACGCCGCTTCGGAAAGTCGTTGCTCGTGTCCACGCTGCACAGCTACTTCGAGGGGAAGAGGGAACTGTTCAGTGGGCTTGCCATCGAGCGGATGGAGACAGAGTGGGTGCGATATCCCGTGCTGCATTTCAGCATGGCGGGAGGCAAGCACATGGAGAAGGGTCAGCTGGAAAGATACCTGCTGTACATACTGGGGGAGAACGAAAAGAAGTTAGGCATAGCAAGCGACTCGCCCGACCCTAACGTGAGGCTTAGCAACCTGATAAAGACCGCGCATGAAGTCACGGGCAAGCAGGTTGTGGTGCTCATTGACGAATACGACGCACCGCTGCTCGACGTGGCACACGAGAACGAAAGTCTGGACGCACTGCGCAACATCATGCGCAACTTCTACAGTCCGCTGAAGGACTGCGACCCCCACCTGCGCTTTGTGTTTCTCACGGGCATCACCAAGTTCTCGCAGCTCAGCATATTCAGCGAGCTGAACAACATCGCCAACGTGTCGATGGACGACGAGTATGCCTGCATCTGCGGCATAACCACCGACGAGCTGCTCACGCAGATGGACAACGCCATAGAGGAACTCGGCAGAAAGAGACGGATGGAAAAGGAGAAAGTGATGGAAAAGCTCAAGGAAAACTATGACGGCTACCACTTCTCGCAATTCTCGCCCGACATATTCAATCCCTTCAGCCTGCTCAACTGCTTCGCCAGCGGAAAGTTTGGCTCCTACTGGTTCGGCTCAGGCACGCCGACATACCTCATCAACATGATGCGCAAGTTCAAGGTGGAGCCAGCCAACATAGGCAGGATGTCGGCCAAGGCTTCGGCCTTCGACGCTCCCACGGAGAACATGGCCGCCATGACACCTTTGCTCTACCAAAGCGGCTACCTCACCATCAAAGACTACGATGATACGACGGGGCTATATACTCTTGACATCCCCAACAAGGAGATAAAGGTGGGACTGTTCGAGAGCTTGCTGCCCAACTATCTGGATGGCATGTATGCGCAAAACGGCGACGTGGCCATCGCGCAAATGTCGGCGTTGATACGCCGCGACGACATCGACGGCGCACTGCAACTGCTGCAGACGTTTCTCGGCACGGTGCCCTACTGCAACGTGGCCAACCACGAGGGGCACTACCAGCAGATGCTCTTCATCATATTCTCGCTGCTCACGGAGTATGTGGTTGACGTGGAGGTGCACACGCCCCACGGCAGGGTTGACATAGTGATGCTGACGGCCACACGGCTCTATATAATGGAGCTGAAGATCGACAAGAGCGCGCATACGGCCATGAGGCAAATCAACCTGAAGAACTACGCCCAACGCTTCGCCCTGTGCGGCAAGCCCGTGACGAAGGTGGGCATAAACTTCGACTCCGCCAAGGGCAACATCGAAGACTGGACGATAGAGGAGTGACCTTTTATTCCCATTTGTTCGAACAACAACAAGCCATCACCGAGTGACGGCAACACGACATACCTAATTATGGACAAAAGTCAGATACTGATGCTGCGCAAGGGAGCCATGGCTGCCGCAGCACTGCTGCCGGCGACTCACTGCGTGGCTGGCAACGCCGGCCAAAAGGCCACGCCACAGAGACCCAACATCATCTTCATCCTGGCCGACGACATGGGCTACGGCGACCTGTCGTGCTACGGTAGCGAGCACATAAAGACCCCAAACATCGACCGCCTGGCGGCCAACGGCACGCGCTTCACTCAGTGCTACGCCGGGTCGGGCATCAGTTCGCCCTCGCGCTGCTCGCTCATGACGGGCAAGAACACTGGCAACACCACCATACGCGACAACCAGTGCCCCCAGGGTGGCATCAGGGGAATAAAGATAAACCCACGGGGCGACACCACCTACGTGCGCCGCGCCAACATTCTGCCCACCGACACCACCATTGCCACCGTGCTCCGCGCCGCCGGCTACCGCACATGCCTCGTCAACAAGTGGCACCTGGACGGCTACAACCCAGAGGCAACACCGCTCAACCGTGGCTTCGACGAGTTCTACGGCTGGCTCATCAGCACGCCCTATTCCAACAGTCCCTACTATTATCCCTACTGGCGGTTCTACAACAAGGAGCTTGTCAACATCGCCGACAACGAGCACGACCGCCACGTGCGCCACAACACCGACATATCTACCGACGACGCCATCGGCTTCATAAACCGCAACAAGGACAACCCCTTCTTCCTCTATCTGGCCTACGACGCTCCGCACGAGCCTTACATAATAGACAACACCACATGGTATGACGACGAGGAGTGGGACATCAACACCAAGCGCTACGCCTCGCTCATAACCCACGAAGACCAGGCCATAGGGCGGCTGCTCGACGAACTCGACCGGCTGCATCTGCGCGAGAACACGCTCATAATATTCGCTTCCGACAATGGGGCGGCCGTGCAGGCGCCGCTCAAGGAGCTGAATTGCAACGCCGGTTTCCGTGGGCGCAAGGCCCAGCTATACGAGGGCGGCATCAGAGTGCCCTTTATAGTGAACCAGCCGGGGCGCGTGCCTAAGCAGAAGCTCGACAACATCATCTACTTCCCCGACGTGATGCCCACGCTCGCAGCCCTCGCCGGAGCCACGGCCTACCTGCCGCAGCACCTCAACGGGATGAACGTGCTGCCGCTGTTCTACGGCAAGAAGGTGAAAACCGACAACCGGCTGCTCTACTGGGAGTTTCCCGGCCACCAGCGCGCGGCCAGAAAGGGTGACTGGAAGGTGGTGACGATAAAGCCCAACAAACCGTTGGAGTTGTACAACCTGAAGAAGGATGTGGGCGAGCAAAACAACCTGGCCGACAAATATCCCGAGAAGGTGGCCGAGTTTGAGCGCGAGATGAAGGCCATACGCACGCCGTCGCCCTACTGGCCCACCAAGGACGACTGACGCACAGCAGCCTTCCGGTGACAAAAATTAAGGGGAGTCCCAAGTGGTTGAAGTCGAGACTTCAGCCGCTTGAGACTCCCCTTGCGTTTATCAGGTAAAGTTTATGCCGTTACTTCGTCTTAGTCACGGTGTGCAGTGTGTTGCCGTTTTTGTCAATCATGTGCAGCGAAAGAGTTTTCTTCGATGCCGCGATAACTGAAAATCCCGTCTCCGACGAGCAGTACACAGTGCCTTCGATAGGCTTTGCCTGTCGGCTTTGCGAGGCCGACGAGTTTACCACATAGTCTATCTTGTCGCCCTTCATGCGTATGTGCTGAAAGTCGTGTATGTGTCCGCATACATACATCGCCACATTATTATATCTGTGGAGTATGGGCATGAGCCGCTTCTGCAGGTCGGTGCGCTCGCTCTCGCTCTTGTTGGTCTCGGCATATATGGGGTGGTGGCCCACCACTATCACCCAGTCTTCCTTGGCGTCTTTCAGCGTGGCGTCAATCCAGTCGAGCTGCGCCTGCATGTCTTCCTTGCAGGCGTCGGGATACTCGCCGGGGTTGTCGCGGTACTTGTCTATGAGTGGAGTAGTGTCTATCATCACCACTCTGAGCGTTGTGCCCTTGTGCGAGAACACCTTCGTGTAGTACTTTGCGGGCATCATCCACCTGCGGCTGATCTTGCCGTAGTCGAGCACCGCCTGTGTGTTGCCCCTATATTCATGGTTGCCGCAGAGCGGAAACCAGTCGAGCATCAGTTCCGGGTGCGAGTATATCAGCTCGTAGTTGGTCATCCACAGAGGGTCGTTTACCGATGCCACGCCGTTGAAGTGGTGTATGTCGCCTGGGGCGAGCACGCACTCGGGGTCTACTGTCTTGGCCATGTTTCCCATAAGCTCGGCTATGGGCTTCTGGTCGTAGTAGCCGTTGCGCCCCAAGTCGCTGGCCAGATAGAGGTTTATCTCACCCTTCAGTTTTGTCCAGTCGGGAGCGTCTTGCGCCTTTGCCGGCATTATGGCCGCCATCACAGCTATGGCTGCTATGGCTATCCTTGCTAAAAGTCTTTTGCTGTTCATGTCTTTTGTTCTGTTTAAGTTTGTTTATAGGTTAACCTTGATGCCGGCGTTTACCTTCACTCCATAGTATTCCACCTGCATGGTGCGGTCTTTGGTGCCCTGATAGTAGCGCAGCGGCTGGTTGAGCAGGTTGTTGGCGTTGGCGTATACGGTGAACTTGGTCTTCTTGCCCCATGTGTAGCTGGCGTTCAGGTCGAGATAGTTCACGCTGTCGTAGTAGCGGTCGAGGGCGCGGCTGGTGCTCATTGCGTCAATGAACGACGAGGCGTAGTTGTATGAGAGCCTCACGTTGAGGCCGAACTTCTCGAAGAAGAGCGACGCGTTGGCGGTGTGCTCAGGCGAGCCGGCCACCTTCACGTTGTCCTCGTCGGTTATGTTGAGGCGCTCGTTGAAGTTGCGCGTCTTGCTGTGGGTGTAGGTGTAGTTGCCGTAGAAGCCTATGCACTTGAGCGAGGGCGTTATGAAGCCGAAGTCCTGCTGGTATGCCGCCTCCACGCCAAACACCCGCGCGTCGTAGGCATTGATGTTCTGCTTCACGGTGAACTCCTCTTCAGCATACTTGCCTTCAAGGCCGAGGTCCCTGCCGAGATACTTGTTGGAAGCCCACTCTATGTTCACGTTCTTTATGTCCTTGTAGAACAGTCCGAGGCTCACCATTCCCACGTTTTTGAAGTAGTGGTCCACCGAGAGGTCCACGTTTATGGCCTTGGCTGGCTTTGTGTTGGGGTCGCCTATGGTAGCGTCGAGGTCGGCTATGTTGAAACTCTTGTTGGCTATGAGCGCGGAATACTTCGGGCGTGATATTGTCTTTGTCACCGATGCCCTAAGGTTGCCGTCGTCGGAATACTTGTACTTGAGCAGCAAACTGGGCAGCAGGTCGGTGTAGTGGCTCTTAAAGTCGCCCGTGGGAGTCATGGTTGACTTGCCGTCTTCGGCCACTTCCACTGTATATCCGCTTGTCTTGAGGTCGGTGCGTTCCACACGCAGACCCACTGTGGCCGACAGTTTCTTGCCAATCTTCTGGTCCAGGCGCAGGTAGCCGGCCGCGATGCTCTCGTTTATCTTGTAGTTGCCGGCCTCTTCCTCATAGTTTTCTGTGCCCTTGTATTTTGAGAAGTCAATGCCGCTGAGCGTGCCGATGGTTATGAACGGCGTGTTGACGGGATACTGCGCGCCGGGCATGAAGCCGTCGCGTATCTGCGTTGAGGTGAGTTGTCGCCAGTCGCTGCCGAGCACATCGTCGGGATTGTAGTCGAAGTATGACTTTGTGCGGCTCTTGTCCTTGGCCGTCACCTTGGCTCCAAACTTGAGCGTGTTGCCGTAGAGGCCGGTGGCGAGAGGCAAGGTGAAGTTCAGTTTGCCCTTCCACTCATTCTCCACGATGTTCTGGTTGGCGTTGTTGAGTTCGCTCAGCTTCCAGCTTGAGTCGTCGAGCGAGGGCAGTTGGCCGGCGTAGTAGGGTTGCTTTCCGCCCGCGTCGCTGAAGTCTTTGCCCAGGTCGGTTCCCTTCAGCGAGTAGGCCGCGTAGCGTTCGTTGGGTCTTTCCTCCGTGGCGCGTGAGTAGCTTGCCGTCCAGTCCATCTTGAGGTTGCCGAAATAGTGCTCGCCATCGAGGGAGAAGTCCATGGTCTGCTGCAGTTCCAGCCGGGCGTCCTTGTTGTCGCTTGAGCCGCCCTTGGTCTGCATCACCACCGATTGTTTCGACGCTTTGCTGTTGAGCTTCTTGTACGACACGCGGTAACGGTTCTCCCAGTCGTTGCGGCGGTTGTATATTCCCTTGAATGATATCTTGTGCTGTGGGTTGAATATGTAGTCGAGGGCGAGCGAGTAGCTCTGGCGCTCGCGCGTCACGTAGTACTGTCTCACTTGGGCCTCCTTCAGCTCCACCTCGTTCTTGTCGTTCTCAACGTATTCAAACTCCGTGTTGTCCGAACCGCCGGGCATATACTGATATGACGCGGCAGCCATCACTCCCAGCTTGTTGTCAAAGAACCGCTGCCCCCAAGTGGCGCCAAGGTCCCATTCGGGCTTCTTGCTTATCCACGAGTAGCCCGACCCGACGTTGAAGTTGAGCACACGGTGGTTGGGGGTGTTCTTCGTCACGAGGTTTATTCCTCCGCCAATGGCGTCGCCGTCCATGTCGGAGGTGATCACCTTGTTCAGCTCTATGGTCTGTATCATGTCCGACGGAATAAGGTCGAGCTGCACGTTGCGGGTGTCGCCCTCAGCCGAAGGCATCCTGTTGCCGTTCACCGTGACCGAGGTCAGGTCGGCCGACGTTCCTCTCACCTGTCCGAAGCGAGCCTCGCCCTGGTCATACTGCACGTTCACGCCGTTTATTCTCTTCAGCGCGTCGCCAATATTGGTGTCGGGAAACTTGCCCACCTGGTCGGCCGACACCACGTTGGTCACGCCCATGCTTTCCTTCTGCATCTGCATGGCCTTGCGCTGGCCATAGAAGGCTCCTGTCACCACCACCTCGTCGAGTTCCTTGCCCGCGTCGAGGGTGATGTTCTGCTCCACGCTCTTCCTGCCCACCTTTATGGTGTAGGTCTTGGGCGAGTAGCCCACATAGCTTATCTTGACTTTGTACGTGCCCGGTTTGAGGTTGGGCAGACTGTAGAATCCGTTGATGTCGCTGGTAACTCCGGTGTGCAGCTCCTCTATCACCACATAGGCTCCCGGCAGCACCTGCTTTTCCGTGTCTGTTATCCTGCCCCTGATGTTGCCCATCTCCGGGGAGCCGGCCACCTCTGCTGCAAGTGCCACGGAGCTTGTCATGGCCATGGCGATGGCCGACGCAAAAAGTTTTCCTGATTTCATAAATGTATTAAAGGCGTATTGTTATTTACCGCCGCAAAGGTATGGCCGTGAGGTTACAAAACCGTTGTGCGCATTTTACAATCAACATAACACGTTTTAATATTCTGTTAAGGCCGTGCCATTTCTCCCATCGGTCTATAAAAACAAACGTCGTGATTATCATGAAACCTCCTCGTTGTGGCATCGAGCCACCGTCGTAGTAGTATCGAGACGCCATTGTGATGGTCATTGGCTATGATAATGATATATCATGTGGACGAAAAAATTGCCAAAATGGCGTGTTTGCGTGTGGTTTGATGTCAGTTTTCAAGCATTTTCACTAACTTTGCGCACATATTGTGCATTTTGCACTTTATACAAAAACATGTATGTTTAATATTAAGGTAAAAAGACAATCGCTTATGAAGAGAAGACTACTCTCACTGTTAGCGACTGGTGCGCTCGCCATCAGTGCCAGCGCGCAGAGCTATTACTCCACCGACTTCTCGCAGGAAGAGGAGTTCAAGAAGTGGACAGTGTATGACAACAACAACGACGGCGTGACGTGGGTGTACGACGCCGAGGGTTCGAACTCGAAGGTTTACTACGCCTACTCGGCCAGCAACACGGCCGACGACTGGCTCATATCGCCGGCCATCACGCCGACAACTGCCGGAAAGGTGCTCGTGACCTACACCACCTACGGCACATACTACGGCGAAGACCTCGACGTATACACCGGCGGCACGGCCACTATCGAGGGCATGGCCACCAAGCAAGCCTCGTACACAGGCATAAAGGGCACGCCCACCACAGGGTCGTTCATAACCGAGGTTAAGGCCGGCGAGCCGCTGCACGTGGGCTTCCACTGTCTGAGCGGTGCCGACCACTGGAAGTTCTACATCTGCTCGTTCAGCGTGAAGGGCATCGAGAAGGCCATCGACCTCAAGGCCGACAGTCTGCTGTCGCCTAACTCTGGCAAGAACCTCGGCGACGAGACTGTTACCGTGCGCGTGAAGAATGACGGCTCCGACACTGCCGAGGGCTTCGACGTGGCGTTCACCGTTGACGGAGGCGAGCCTGTAGTTGAGCACGTCGACGCCACACTCGGCGCAGGAGAGTCGATGGAATACACCTTCAACGCCAAAGCCTCGCTCAAGGAGCCGCGCCACAAGTATGTAATCAAGGCATACCCGATAAGCAAGTATGAGATAGTGCCCGAAAACGACACCATCACCGCAAGCGTGCGCCACTGCGCTCCGCTCGACCCGCCCTACACGATGGGCTTCGAGGCCAGCGAAGACAGAGACGAGATAAAGTTCTACAACCTCAATGGCGACGACGGCGACTGGTCGGTCTACACGTCGATGTGGATGAACATGGCACGCACGGGCAACAGCTGCTTGGCCTACAACTATGATAAGGATAACAACGCCAACGACTGGGCGATACTCGACGGCATCAACGTGGAGGCCGGCGACTATGTGCTGCGCTACTGGTACTCAGGCTCGACGGGCCACAAGGAGCGCCTTGGCGTATACTGGGGCAACGGCGACACGCCCGACGACATGAAGAACAAGATAGAGGACAAGGACCCCATCACCCAGGGCGAGTATCTGGAGTCGTTCAAGATTGTTCATTTCGACGTTCCGCAGACCATCTACCTTGGCTTCTACGCCTTCAGCGACAAGGACGAGAACTGGCTCACCATTGACGACGTGCAGTTCTACAAGGCTTCGAGCGACGCCGTAGACCTCGTGGTGAGCACTATCAGCGCGCCCTACGACTATGTGCGCACGCCCAACGACAAGGACGTGACCTTCGACGTGACCAACGTGGGCATAAAGGACACCAAGGCCACTGTCACCGTGAAAGTGGACGGCGAGCAGAAGTGGAGCAATGAACAGAGCATTGCCGCACAGGAGATAAAGACTCTCACCGCCTCTGGAGCCATAGAGGGACTGTCGGCCGGCAAGCACACCCTGACTGTGGAGATTGCAAGCGACGACGACACCGACAGCACCAACAACACCGTGGAGAAGGAAATAACAGTGCTTGGCACGCCCACTGTGATGTATGACTTTGAGGATGCCAAGATACCCGACTCGTTCAGCTTCTACACTGGCGACGAAGGCACGCTCAACGCTGATGCCGGCGACGAGTTCAACGACTACGGCTGGGGCATCATCGATGTGCAGGCCCACCGTATGTATGGCGAGCACGTGCTTGCCGGAGCATCATGGGTTGACAACGTAAGCAAGGTTGACCGCTGGATAATCTTGCCGCAGGTTACTCTTGGCGAAGGTGACAGTTACCTGGCTTGGGACGCAAGTTCGGGCAACGCGACATATCTGGAGAGCTACAAGGTGAAGGTGTCTGACGGTTCGGGCAACCCTGCCGACTGGTGGTATTCCACCTCAATGGAAGTGAACGACGAGAGCATCTATCCCAAGACGCGCGGCATCAGCCTGAGCAAGTATGCCGGCAAGAACGTCTACATTGCGTTCAACATAGTCAGCAAGCCCGCCGACTTCCTCGTGCTCGACAATATCGGACTGTACGGTGCGGCAGGACTCGTGTCTGGCATAAGCGACATGACCGTGGCTCCCGCCGAAATCAGCGTCAGCTCCAGTGAAATCAGCGCACCGCAGGCACAGTCGATAGCTGTGGTTGACCTTGGCGGACGCACCATGCTCCGCACCGCCGGCAGCAGCCTCGCCACACAGTCGCTGCAGCCCGGTGTATATGTGGCCACAGTTAAGACCGCCACAGGCACTCACTCCGTTCGTTTCGTGAAGAAATAGCGCCGCATATTTCGGTATATAACCATTAAGGCCGCTGAGCAAAACGATGCTCAGCGGCCTTTTTCGATAATGGGATTAGAGTAATGTCACTTCCTTTTTCAGTATTTCCATGTATGGGGCTACATGTCGGAAGTACATCTTGTAGCCTTTACACAGGTAGTTCAGTCCCGGTTCGCCGTCGCTTGTGGCGGCAAAACGGTTCTTCGGGCACTCGCCGTGGCACGCAAACCTCCATTGGCACTCCATGCACTGTCGTGGCAGCGATGGCTTCAGACGGCGAAACGCGCGCTGCCGCTCCGAGTAGGCCATGCCGGCGAGAGGCTGTTTGCTGATGTTTCCGAGCCTGTACTGCGGGAAGACGAAGTGGTCGCAGCAATAAGCGTCGCCGTTGCGCTCCATCGCCAAGGCATATCCGCAGTCCTTTGCCATGGAACATACGCCCGGCTGTGCTCCAACCCAGTTGGCCAGTGTCGACTCGAACAGTTGGACAAAATATTCGCCAATGTCGCCCTGCACCCATTCGTCAAACACGCCGCACGCGAACCGTCCCCATTGTTCAGGTGAAACGGACATCTCCGTCAGCCGGCACATCCCCGGGTCGTCGTCGATCGTGGCAAGGCGGCCTCCGATAGTGCGCTCCACCACGGGCGTGAACTGGATGTATCGGCAGCCTATGCTCTTGAAAAAGTTGTAGAATTCCGCAGGACGTTCGGCGTTGCATTTGTTCACCGTGGCCATAGCGTTCCACATCACTTCGTGTCGGTTGAGCAGTTCTATGCCGCGCATCACTTTTTCGTGTGTCCCCTGTCCGTTGGCGTTTCTCCTGTACCTGTCGTGCATCTCCCGGGTGCCGTCAATCGACACTCCCACCAGCCAGTTGTTTTCCTTGAAAAATCGGCACCACTCGTCGTCTATCAGCGTTCCGTTGGTCTGTATGCAGTTGTCCGTCAGGTGCCCGTTGGCATATTTCCGTTGCAGAGCCAGTGCTTTCCGGTAGAAGCTTATGGGAGCGGTGAGCGGTTCGCCGCCGTGCCAGGTGAAGAGCACCTCGCGTTGAGTCTGCGCCTCGATATATTGCTTGGTGAACAGTTCGAGCATAGCGTCGCTCATCACGCCGTTGGCCGTCGCCGCCTTATCTCCGTCGTCGGTCTTTCTGTCTCCATCCGTTAGTGTGTTTGCCTTTTCGAGATAGTAGCAATAGTCGCACCGCAGGTTGCAGAAAGCCCCCGCAGGCTTTGCCATCACGTATAGCGGACGTGCAAACGGCATCGCCGTCCTGTTGTTTCCTTTGTCTGTCACGGTCATTCGTCAGGTGCTTTTGTTCTCGCAAAGTTATCCATAAACGGCGAGGAAAGAGAAGAAAAGGCAAAGGAATAGCCTAAAGGGTGGTTCTATAAATTAGCTTTGGCAGATTGCGAGTCTATTTTCGAAGCCAATCTGTTTGTGAGTGAAAGAGAATAGCGAGCTATACGACTGAACGAACAGACAGATTGGGTCGAAAAGAGACCGCAAGATGACAAAACGTAAATCACCCAACATCAAGCAAAATTACGGTGGTAATTTATAGAACCACCCTAAAGCTTTCGTTGTTGCGGCATCTCCCGACGACTGCGAAGCTACCCCTGCTTTTGCTACCCTCGCTTTTTTGCATTAACTTTGCAAGTGGAATTTTCCGCCCCTATATTCATTAATGTGTAAAAAGCAAAGACCTGCAATATGAACAATCAGATGCCAGCCAATCCTCCAGCCTACCGCAACGACACTGTTTTGCCACTGCCCATGGGCGTGAGAGCCGATGCTTGGGCGGTGGACGCGGCGTGCAGCGGCAATCCCGGCCCTATGGAATATCGTGGCATAGACTTGGCCACGGGCGAACAGGTGTTTCATTTCGGCCCTGTCCACGGCACAAACAACATTGGAGAGTTTCTCGCCATTGTCCACGCCCTTGCGCTGATGGAGCAGCGCGGACTTCAAAAGGCGATATATTCCGACAGCTACAACGCCATATTGTGGGTGAACAAGCGGAAGTGCAAGACCAAACTTGTGCGCAACGCCAAGACCGAACAACTCTTTCAGGTCATCGCGCGCGCCGAACGATGGCTCGCCACCCACCGTTTCACCACGCCCATAATGAAGTGGGAGACCAAGCAATGGGGCGAAGTGCCAGCCGATTTCGGTCGGAAATGAAAAAAAATCGCTGCGCTTCCCTTGTGCAGCAAATGGAGGTTGTAGTAGGCACCGCACCATCGCTGCGCCCCTAATTCGCTTGCAAATCTTCACACAGAATTTGTCGGTTTTATTCACTGTTTGTTTCAAAGGCGACCTCTCCTACAGTCGTCTTTGTAATCCTCTGGGTTGCAGCTTGTTTCAATCGCCGTAGAAAATTATATCGATTTTGGGCAAAGATCGATATGATTTTACCCAAAGATTGCATACATTTTTGCCAAAAATCGCATATACTTTCGGGCAAAATAGATGTATATGAGTTTTTTGCGTTAAGGTGGGTTCTATAAATTAGCTTTGCTGGATTTTGAGACTATTTTCGAGTACATATCGTCAGCGAGTAAGGGAGCAATGCGAGCATTACGACCGAACGAGGTGGCGATATGAACCGAAAAGAGTCCAAAAGACGGCAAAACGTAACCCATGCTGTTTTGTTGTTTGTTACGGTGGTATTTTATAGAACCCACCTAAGCTTTTTCATAATCAAGACTGCCTCGACTCAAAATCGAGTGCAGTTGGAAGGCTTAGTAGGCGCTGCGTCATCGCTGCGCCCCTTGTGAAGCATACATCAATATGGCGCAGAGTTAATCGCCGGATTTGCGATATTGGTGAGTGCGCAGCACCAACTACAGCCTTCGTACCTCCTACATCCTATGCGGCCGCATTGTCTTTGGCTCTCCTTTTTCCTGCAAAAACGCCGTTTTTCCCGCACCTGCTTTTACTCCCATTTTCCGCAATCCATGCAATATATAATAAGGTATAAGGCATTTTTGGAGCCTTTAAAATGTAAACAAGAGTTAAAAACAGCACTTTTTCAGCAAAAACTTCTCGAAACTCTTGCACGGTAATGCAAAACCCCTTACCTTTGCATC
>CAVGKZ010000007.1:0-13073 GCA_963630025.1 bacterium
GAGGCCGTATCTCTGTACCCCCTTGTGAAGCGTAGCGGAACATGGGGTAGTATAAGACTGGAGGAAACATCGGCTTCGAAGATGTCGCACGAAAGGCTACATGAAGAGTGAAGAAACAACGTTCGACGGCCGAAGGGAACCAACGGTCGGCGGCTGAAAGGAAAGCCAAAGTCAACGAAGAGTGAAGAATACTGCGTCTGATAAGGAACGGGCAAGTGTGCCTCTCCGCAGCTGTGCGGCATCTTCGAAGCCGATATATGACGCAGAGGTTGTTGTCCCACGTTTCGCTACGCTTCACGTGGGGTTGCTGAGATTCAGCCTCTTCGAGGCTATACCAAGTGCAGTTTCTTATATAGGCAGACCTTGTCCACGCTTTTTACCGGAAGTTCCTTCTTATATTCAAGCAAAGCGTTGGCCTTCGTCCAACAAACTTGAGTCGGGTGCTGCGTCCCCGGCAAGGACTGCCTATAGTAGGTGCTGCGTCCACGCACCCCGAATTTGTCAACAGGGGCATTTTAGCCAAGGGGGCGGGGACGCACGCGCCTGCTAAGTTTGCTTCAGGGGCGTTCGCCTTTTGTGCGAACTGTACGGGTCTTGTCTCATCTGCGTATCGTTCCTGACAACAAAAACATTCCTTGTTTTTATGCGAAAGTTGCCTGGTTTCCATGCGAAAGCTGCCTAATTTCTAAGAGAAAGTTGCCTGGTTTCCCATGGAGATTTGGACTATATCGGTCGGATGTGGGGCAGAAAAATAGTGGCGGCACGGGGAGATTTACTCAATGTTTATGCTTAATTTTGCATCCACAGAGACGCATGGAAAACTGACACTATACAGATATGATAACATTCCCGAAAGCGAAGATAAATCTCGGTCTGAACGTGGTGGAACGCCGCCCCGACGGCTACCACAACCTGGAAACGGTATTCTTCCCCGTGCCGCTGACCGACGCGCTGGAGCTGCATCCGATGGACGACAGTTTCCCGTCGGCGGTGGACTGCGACCTGAAGGTGACCAACATGAACATTGCCGGCAACGAACAGGACAACCTCGTGGTGAGGGCTTACAGGCTGCTTGCCGCCGACTTCACGTTGCCCAGAGTCCACGTACACCTGCACAAGGGCATACCCACACAGGCCGGTATGGGCGGCGGGTCGAGCGACTGCGCCGCAATGATAAGACTGCTCAACGAGAGTTTCGCCCTCGGGCTGAGCCTTGAAGAGATGGAAAGCTATGCCGTCAGGCTCGGAGCCGACTGCCCCTTTTTCATCGCCAGCCGTCCGGCCTATGCCGAAGGGATTGGGGAGAGGCTGCACCCGATAGACCTGCAGCTGAAAGGCTGGCACTTGGGCATAGTGCGCCCCGACATCCCCGTGCCCACAAAGGATGCCTACGCCAGGATAACGCCCACGCCAACGGCGAAGAAGTGCCGCGACATAGTGATGCAGCCCGTGGAGACGTGGCGCGCAGAACTCGTCAACGACTTCGAGAAGAGCGTGTTTGCCGCCCATCCCGAGATAGGCACAATAAAGGAAAAGTTGTACTCGCTCGGCGCCGTCTATGCCGCCATGAGCGGCAGCGGCAGCAGCCTGTTCGGACTGTTCCGGGGCGAGGTCGGGCTAAGCCGCCACTTCGGCGGCATGTTTACGGCAGAAATGACGCTGTAAGGAGGCAATAAAAAAGAATAAGGATGAACAATTCATGCCACCGGGCTTTTTCCGTCACGTGAATTGCTCACCTTTCTTTCTGTATGTCAGAGCGTGGCCAGAGGCGCGTCAGCCCACAAACAGCCGCCCCACCTGATAGACCACAGCCGACACTACCCAGGCCAGCAGAGTGGTATAGCCAGCGGCGAAAAGTGCCCAACGCCACGAACCGCTCTCGTTCTTTATGGCCGCTATGGTGGCTATGCAGGGGAAGTAGAGCAGCACAAACACGAGGTAGCTCAGGGCTATGAGTGGAGTGATGCCGTCGGCGGCCATCTTCTTGTACAGTCGGGCATACTTGGCACTGTTGTCGCCATCGCTGTCGTCGGCCACGGAGTCGTCGCCGCTGTAGAGCACGCCCATGGTCGAGGCCACAATCTCCTTTGCTCCAACGCCGGCAATCAGCCCCACGTCGAGCTTCCAGTCGAAGCCTTGCGGACGGAACACCGGCTCAACCGTCTTGCCAATCATGCCGATGAAGCTCTGCTCCTGCTGCTCCTGCTGCATCAGCTTGTCGTTGTGGGGGAAGTAGCCCAACGCCCACACTATGATGCTTGCCACGAGGATGATGCCGCCCATCTTCTTGAGGTATTGCTTGCCCTTCTCCCACGTGTGCCTGATGATGGCCTTGGCTGTGGGGAAGCGGTAGGGCGGCAGCTCCATGACAAAGGGAGTGTCGTCGCCGGGCACTATCCAGCGGCTGAACACGCGGCTCACCACTACCGCCATGACTATGCCCAAGGCATAGAGCGAAATCATGATGAGGCTCTGGTAGCGCACGGCGAAGAACGTGCCCGTAATCATTATGTAGATAGGAAGCCGCGCCGAGCAGCTCATGAGCGGCAGCACGAGCATGGTAATCAGGCGCGAGCGGCGGCTCTCGATGGTGCGCGTGGCCATGATGGCAGGCACGTTGCACCCGAAGCCCATGATGAGCGGTATGAACGACTTGCCGTGAAGCCCCATCTTGTGCATCAGCTTGTCCATGATGAAGGCAGCACGAGCCATATAGCCCGTGTCTTCCATGAACGAGATGAAGGTGTAGAGTATGAGTATCTGCGGCAGAAAGACTATTACTGCGCCCACGCCGCCGATGATGCCATCAACCAAAAGGTCTTTCAACGGCCCGACAGGCATGGTGGCGCTCAACCAGTCGGACAGGGCAGCCACGCCAGCATCAATCCAGTCCATGGGATACTGGCCTACGGAGAACGTCACCTGGAACATCACGTAGAGCAGAATGAAGAAGATGGGGAAACCGGCATACTTGTTGGTGATGATGCTGTCTATGAGGTGTGTGGCCTGATAGGTGTCGGTCTTGTTGCCCTCGGCATAGCCCGCCTCCTGCAACGCCCCGTGGATGAAGCCGTACTTCGCGTCCATGATGGCCGTCTCGGAGTCTTCCTGCGTGTCGTCCTTGATGCGCCTGGCCTCGGCGTCGCGCTTGCCGATTATCTCCTTGGCGTTGGGCAGATGGGCTATCATCGCCTCCGTCTCGCTGTCCTTCTCCAGCAGTTTTATGGCGAGATAGCGCGTGGAGTACTTGTATCTTATCTGTTCGTCCTTCTGTATCTCCGCCTTTACGGCCTCTATGCTCTGCTCAAGAACTTGTCCGTGGTTGACGTGTATGTGCCTGTACACACTATTCTTGGGCTTCAGACCTTGCGCGAAGTCCTCCTCGTGCTCCTGGGTCATGTCGTTGGCGTAGTCCTTGTGCCAGTTTTGCAGGTCTTCGGCCACCTCGGGATTGATATTGCCGTCCTTGTCGAGATAGTCGACACCCTCATACATGTTGATTATGATGTGGAAAAGCAGGTCGACACCCTTGCCCGTGCGGAATACGGTTGGCACCATAGGCACGCCGAACAGCTGGCCGAGCTTGCCGTAGTCGAGCTTGTCGCCGCGCTCCTCAAACTCGTCGAACATGTTGAGAGCGCAAACCATGCGCAGGTGCATGTCGACAAGTTGGGTGGTGAGGTATAGGTTGCGCTCTATGTTGCTCGCGTCCACCACGTTTATCACCACGTCGGGAGTTTTTTCTATTATCTGTTTGCGCACATAAAGCTCCTCCGGGCTGTAGGCCGACAGAGAGTATGTGCCGGGCAGGTCGACTATATTGAAGTGATAGCCCTCAAACTCGGCATGACCCTCCTTGGCATCCACGGTCACGCCGGAGTAGTTGCCCACCCGCTCATGCGCCCCAGAGGCCACGTTGAAAAGAGATGTCTTGCCGCAGTTGGGATTGCCCACGAGAGCCACGTTGATGGTGCGGCGGCGCCTCATGGCCGCGTCGTGCAACTGCTTGTCAGTCAGGGTCTCTTCGTCGGCGTCGCTGCTGTCCACCATTTCCGGCTTTTGCAGGTCGGGGTCGGTATTGAATTGCGTGTGTCTGGCCTCCTCCTCGGATATAATCTCAATCATGGCGGCCTCGTTGTGGCGCAGAGACACCTCATATCCCATCACCTTGTATTTGACGGGGTCTTGTAGGGGAGCGTTGAGAAGCACCTCCACGGTTTTCCCCTTTATGAAGCCCATTTCGACTATGCGCTTGCGGAAGCCGCCGTGACCCAGCACCTTCACTATAACTCCGCGCTCGCCGGTCTTTAACTCAGATAGTTTCATCGTGTTTGTTTGCTTTCTGCAAAAGTAACAAATCGGCGGCGTAAAGAGTAATGACCGATTTCCGATTTGCCTAAAAATACTTACTTATGGTGATGGGTGACAGGTTTACAAGATGGCTCTGTTTCGCAATCCATAATATTTTGTTATTTGTTTCGGAGAGATTTTTCAGAACCAATCTTACGCCTTGAAGTAGTCGTTCAGTTCAGCTATCGTGTCGCTACCGCCAAGGTTGGGAATGTCGCGCAGCAGTTTTCCGTGCTCCAGAAGCACAATCCGAGAGCTTATGTCAACCGTATGGGTGAGGTTGTGGCTACTGACAATGGCCGTGGCTCCGCTACTTTGGCAGTAGTCGGTTATGGTTTTCTTGAGAATGTTCTGGCTTGTAGGGTCAAGATAGTTGAACGGTTCGTCGAGTATCACCAGCTCCGGGTGGCGGAAGAAGGCAGCGATGATGCCCACCTTCTGCTTGTTGCCAGCCGACAGATTGCGTATCAGGACGTTTCTGCCCAGCACTTCGCCGTCGGCAAATGCCGAAAAGGCTTCCAGCCGGCTTGCCGTTTCACTATCGGACAAACCGGTTGTCTTGGCTATGAAGGCAAAATACTCTTCGGGAGTGAGAAAGTCAATCAGGAAGCCCTCGTCAATATAAGCCCCGGTGTGCTCTTTCCACTCCTCGCTCTTGGCCACATCGATGGTGCTGCCGCTTGTTGTCGTGAACGTGATGCAGCCGTTGTCGGCCTGTTGCAGGTCGAGCATCAGCCGGAAGAGTGTGGTCTTGCCGGCTCCGTTGTTGCCCACGAGTCCTACAATCTCGCCGTCTTTGACTTCAAGCTTAGGTATGTCGCAGGCAACGGTATTGCCGAATGTCTTTTTCAGATTGTTGATGTTTATCTTCATAAGGTTGAATTGTTACGGCGGGCATTTTTTTAGAACCCACCATAAGTGAAGTCCTTAGTTGCGCCGGAGCGGCTCTTCTTGCGACGCGGATATGAAAAAAGGCGTTAGGGTTGCGTCCTCGCTGTGAGCAACCCTAACGCCCCCATGTGTTGTCTTGTCAAGTGGTTAGACCTGTCAAGCGATTAGTCCTGTCAAGTAGTAGGCGCTGCGCCCGAGGTAATTAGACCTATCAAGTGATTATTCTTGTCAAGTGATTATGCCAGTCCTTTGCCGTGGCAGTCCTTGAATTTTTTTCCGCTACCGCATGGGCACAGGTCGTTGCGCCTTGGCATCTTGTCCTTTACAATAGGAGTGTGCTGCTGCTTTTCGCGCGTGTCCTGTGCTGCCGCAGCCGCCTGGCCGGGGTCTTGCAGCTGCTCCTCGTCAAGATCTTGCTTGGTCTCGATGTATTGGTTCTGGCTTGCCGGCATCTCAGGAGCAGCCTCGTGCACCTCTTCCTGCTGCATCTCGGGTATTGCCGCACGCATGAGTATGCCCACGATGCGGTTGTTCATGGAGTTGACCATGCTGTCAAACAGCTTGACACTCTCCAGCTTGAAGATGAGCAGCGGGTCTTTCTGCTCATAGGATGCATTCTGCACGCTGTGCTTCAGTTCGTCAAGTTCCCTGAGGTTCTCCTTCCAGCAGTCGTCGATGATGTGCAGCAGGATAATCTTCTCAAACTGCTTCACCACGCTCTTGCACTCGGTCTCATAGGCTTCCTTCAGGTTGCAAGGCACATTGTAGAGGCGTCGTCCGTCGGTTAGTGGCACCATGATGCGCTCATAAATCGAACCTTGCTGCTCATACACCTGCTGTATGATTGGCCAAGCCACCGACTGTATTCTCTCGGTCTTGCGCTTGAAGGTGGCCATAGCTTCCTGGAAAGCAAGCTCGGCCACGTCGTCGCGCTTCATGTTGGCAAATTGTTCTTCGGTGAAAGGCACCTCCATGGCGAGCACGTGGAGGAATTCTTCCTTGCAGCCTTCGTAGTCGTTTGACTCCACGATGTTGGCCACACGGTCCCAAATGGTGTTGGATATGTCCATGCCGATGCGCTCTCCCATGAGTGCGTGGCGGCGCTTCTCGTAGACAACGGTACGTTGCTTGTTCATCACGTCGTCATATTCGAGCAGGCGCTTTCTTATTCCGAAGTTGTTTTCCTCCACCTTCTTCTGGGCGCGCTCGATGCTCTTCGAAATCATGGGCGACTCGATGAGGTCGCCTTCCTTGAATCCGAGGCGGTCCATCACGCGTGCTATGCGCTCAGAAGCGAACAGGCGCATGAGCTTGTCTTCGAGCGACACGTAGAAAACAGACGAACCGGGGTCGCCCTGACGGCCTGCACGTCCGCGCAACTGGCGGTCTACACGTCGGCTCTCGTGGCGTTCGGTACCGATGATGGCCAGTCCGCCGGCTTCCTTCACCTCCTTGGTCAGCTTGATGTCTGTACCGCGTCCGGCCATGTTGGTGGCTATGGTCACGGCTCCGAGCATGCGCTCCTCCTTATGCTTTGCGCCGGTTTCATCGGTAATCTCAATCGTGCCCATAGTGCTGCGTCCTGCCTCGGCCACGATGTCGGCCTCCTTCTGGTGGAGCTTGGCGTTGAGCACCTGGTGGGGTATGTGGCGCATGTTGAGCATCTTGGACAGGAGTTCCGAAATCTCCACAGATGTTGTTCCTACGAGCACGGGGCGGCCGCTGTTGCGCATGTTTACGATTTCGTCTATCACGGCGTTGTACTTCTCGCGTGCCGTCTTGTACACGCGGTCGTCCATATCCTTGCGGATAACGGGGCGGTTGGTGGGTATCTCCACCACGTCGAGCTTGTAGATGTCCCAGAACTCGCCCGACTCTGTGGATGCCGTACCGGTCATACCGGACAACTTGTGGTACATGCGGAAGTAGTTTTGCAGCGTGATGGTGGCGAAAGTCTGCGTGGCGGCCTCCACCTTAACGTGCTCCTTGGCCTCCACGGCCTGGTGGAGACCGTCGCTCCAGCGGCGTCCCTCCATGATGCGTCCTGTCTGCTCGTCAACTATTTTCACCTCGCCGTCGATTACCACATACTCGTCGTCCTTGTTGAACATGGTGTATGCCTTGAGCAACTGCTGGAGCGTGTGTACGCGCTCGCTCTGTACGGCATAGTGGTTGAGCAGTTCGTCCTTCTTGTCGAGGCGCTCCTGGTCAGACAGGTTGGTCTCGGTTTCCAGTTCCGAGAGTTCCGACGCTATGTCGGGCAGCACGAACAGAGCCTTGTCGTTGACCTGCTTGGCCAGCCATTCTGTACCTTTGTCGGTCAGGTCGCACGAATTGAGCTTCTCGTCAACCACGAAATACAACGGCTCTACAGCTTCGGGCATGCGCCTGTTGTTGTTCTCCATATAGATTTCCTCGGTCTTGAGCATGCCTGCCTTGATGCCTTCTTCAGAGAGGAACTTGATGAGCGGCTTGTTTTTGGGCAGAGCCTTGTGCGAGCGGTAGAGCGAGAGGAAGCCTTCGTCGGTCAGCTTCTGGTCGTTCTTCTGCTTGCCCTCGGCTATCTTTTGCTTTGCGTCGGCCAGATATTGTGTGGCGAGTTTGCGCTGCACGTCAACCAGTTGCTCCACGAGCGGCTGGTACTCCTCAAACATCTGGTCGTCGCCCTTGGGTATAGGACCGGAGATGATGAGAGGCGTACGCGCGTCGTCGATAAGTACGGAGTCCACCTCGTCGACTATGGCGTAGTTGTGTGCTCGCTGCACGAGGTCGGCTGGTGATGTGGCCATGTTGTCGCGCAGGTAGTCGAAGCCGAACTCGTTATTTGTTCCGAACGTGATGTCGGCCTGATAGGCCTTGCGGCGTTGCGGAGAGTTGGGTTGGTGCTTGTCTATGCAGTCTACAGACAGTCCGTGGAATTCGTAGAGCGGTCCCATCCATTCTGAGTCGCGCTTTGCAAGGTAGTCGTTTACGGTTACCACGTGTACGCCGTTGCCCGTCAGGGCGTTAAGGAATACGGGGAGTGTGGCCACGAGGGTCTTTCCTTCACCTGTGGCCATCTCGGCTATCTTGCCTTGATGCAGCACGACGCCACCGAAGAGCTGCACGTCGTAGTGCACCATTTCCCATTTCAGGTCGTTGCCGCCTGCTGTCCAGTGGTTGTGGTAGTATGCCTTGTCGCCGTCGATGGTGACGAAGTCCTTGCGCGGGTCGGCCGCCAGTTCGCGGTCGAAGTCTGTGGCCGTGACGATGGTGTCCTCGTTAGAGGCAAAGCGTTTGGCCGTTTCCTTCACGATGGCGAACACTTCGGGCATATACTCGTTGAGCTTGTTCTCGTATTCGTCGAGTATTTCCTTCTCCAGCTTGTCTATCTTTGCGAAGATGTCGGCGCGCTCGTCGATGGGAGTGTCCTCGATAGTGGCCTTGAGCTTGGCTATCTGGTCTTTCTGCTCGGGTGCCGCGCTCTGTATGTCTTGCCTTATTGCGGCCGAGCGTGCGCGGAGTGCGTCGTTGTCCAGCTTCTCTATCTCCGGATAGACGGCCTTTACCTTCTCCACGAGCGGCTGTATGAGCTTCATGTCTCGTGAAGACTTGTCACCGAAAAGTGACTTCAGAATCTTGTTGAAATCCATATCTTTGTTTTTTTTCTTGCTTTTGTTTTGTGCCGCGACCCCTATGCTGTGGCCTGTAGTGGCGGGCTGATATTATTAATGTACGTGCATACATTTATTTATAGTGATATAGTGGGGGCGTGAATGCCACGCGTGAGCGCCCCTCCCCGTTTCTTCAGAACAAAGGTTCTGCCGAACAGGCGTTTGGAGCCCTTATCCTTATTGCCTTGGCTATGGTCGGGGCTATGCGGTCGGTCGTTACGGGTTCCGATATGCGTTCTGCTTTAGTGCCCGAACCGTATATTATGATTGGGAATTGTATGAATGAAGCCCTTACGAGCTGGTCGTCCAGATTATCTTCGTTAACCAGGCGCCATCCCGGAGCCACCTCTATGATTATGTCTCCGTTGCGCTCCAGATTGAATCCGTTGCGTATCTTTCTTGTTTCGGGCGGAGTGCTCGACAGCAGTTGCAGCGAGGTGTACACGTTTCTCACTCCGGAAATGAGCGACAGAAACTCCTGCGCACGTTCGCAAGCCTGGGCGAAGCTCACCTTCTTCTGCTCGAATGTCTTGTGGTTGAGGTATATTTGCGCTCCGAAGCACGTCTCAACATATCTGCCCTGGCCCCACAGTCCGCCCATATACATGTTGAGCAGGTTAGCTATGCGGTTGATGTAGAACGTTCCGGTAGGTATGCGGTACTTGGCGTAGTCGGTGTTTTCCTCGTCGCTGTAGCCTGTTCCTGTTATGACAAAGAGCACGTTGTCGCCGCCGAGCTTCTTTTCCAGGGTGTTGATGAGCCGTTCCATCTCGCCGTCGAGCCTTACATAGGTGTCCTGAAGCTCCATCTGGCACTCGTTTACCGTCTGATGGTCAAAGTTGCCGGCGTAGTATGTGAGGTTGAGCAGGTCGGTTGTGCCGTCAAGTCCCATGCCGCAGTTGTTGACGCACATCACGGCCATGTCGGTTATGTCGGCGTTTACGAGCGCGCTTGCCTTGTATTGGCGGAAGCGCCTTGCTCCGCTAAACTTGTGGGAGAAAGGCTTTTGCATGCCGCCGTTCATGAAATAGCTGAAGTTGCCCGACAGTTCCGATGCGGGAGTCCACACCTTGTCGTCAATCTTCTTGGCGGTAGAGCTTATTCCATTGTAGGCTGACAGCCAGGAGGGCAGAGCCTTGAAGTAGTATTGCGACGAGCACCAGTTGCCATTGTTGTCGTCTATCCACAAGGCTCCGTCGGCTGCGTGGCCTCCCGACAGTACTGCCGCATCGCGGAACGGGGCTATGGCGTAGACGATGGCCTTGCCGCCAGTGGTGGCCTTCAGCTCGTCGCCTACGGTCGAGGTGCTCAGGTTGCGCGGCGATGAGGCCTCGTTGGTCTGAAGACCGGGATATTTCTTGTCGTCGGTGCAGTAGACGGGGCGGAGGGTCTCCTTGTCCAGCCATTGTGCGCCTGATATGGTGTTGTAGTAGGGGGAGGTGCCCGTGGCTACCGCAGCCACGGCCGCAGCCCGGTCGATGGGCGAGAACGGGTAGGACACGTTGGTGTAGACGAGCCCCTGGCCGAGCAGCCGCTTGAAGCCGTTGTCGGTATACAATGGCGCGAAAGCCTCAAGATAGTCTGTGCGCAGCTGGTCGATGGTGATGTTCACCACGAGCCGCGGAGCCGACTTGATGGCTTGCGCTCCGGCGGTTGTCGTAATCGTCAGAGCCGACAGCAGAACCAAGGGTATGTGTCTGTGCTTCATTCGCCTGTATTCTTTCCTTTTTTAGACCTCTCTGCGGTTATTTTTTATTTTTGATGTGCGGTTTGCAGACATGTGCATCGCGCATCTTAACAGCAAACATAGTGCCACAATTTCCATTCCCTCGGCATAGTCCTGCACAAATGCGCCTGCGAGGAACAGCAGGATGAGCACCGTCTCTATCCGCCACCATGATGACGCCCCGCCTTTCAGCGTCTTATACAGGAACGCGAGTGGCAGAGGGTTGAGCAGAAGTATTTGCAGATTTGTGCTCGTGGTGGGGTGTTCGGAGAAGAGCAACGCTGTGACAATCAGTCCCGACAGGCCTTGCAGTATCATCAGCAGGGCGTCGTAGGCTCGGATAATCCTGCGCTTCTTCAGTTCCCCGGCGCATACGGCCAACGTGACAACAAGGAGGATGAAGGCGCATGCTGTGGGCGAGAGCGGAAACTCTTTTTCCACTGTTTGCAGTCCGCCCTCGGTCACTATGCGTGTGGCAGTCACAGCCGGACGCTCCTTGCCGTCGGGCGACACTATCTTGGCCTTGCCCATGTCCTTCATCAGCCTTTCGGGCAGAAACTGCTGCTCGCGCCACGATGTGGGTCTGTCCGACATGGCTCCGAGACAGAGGTCGTTGCCGAATGCCGCCCAGGGGTGCTGCGCGGTATATTGGTGCACCATCTCGCGGTATGACGGGCCGTTGCCATCCTTGCCGCTATCCTTGCCGTAGCTCACTGTGCCATCCACGTTGCGCTCAATCATGTTGCGCGCTCTGGTGGTGCAGTTGTCGTAGAAGTAGTTGTAGCGGTATATGCGGTTCTGCGGCAGGTAGTTCTCGTTCAGGGCGGCAATCATGCGCCGCTTCTCCTCTGCCGTGAGGTTGAGCACCTGCTCGGTCACTCGGCACTTCATGCGTACATACTCCTCATGGAAGTATTTCATGGGCATCGGGGCCAACTCGTAGTCGGTCAGCCCGAAGAGAAACTTGAGCGCGAAAAAGGAGGTCTTGAAGTTGAACACGCCGTAGTTGAAAGCCCAGTCTTCGCCCGTCCTGAGGTCGTGCAACCGCAGGGCTGTGTGACCGTAGAGTCCGTAGATTTTCTGGTTTGGCGTACACGTGAGCAGGCTCAGCTCTATCGAGTCGGTTCGGGTCTGCGCCCGGGCTGGCACGGCAACAAGAGCCGCCACCATAATCATGGCGGTGACAAGCAGCAATCTTCTGACTTTGTCCGCTAAATGTTTCACGCTTGCAAAGTTACTCATTTTTTTCAGAATGAGGAACAGAATTGAGCGAAGAGCGTTATTTGAGTGAAGTGTGAAGAATTCGTGTGAGTGAAGAGTGAAGAATTCGTGTGCGCCTGCGCCACAGCCAGCGAAGCAAACTTAGCGGGCACGTGTGTCGGCTTAGTAGGGACGTGCGTCCTCGCTCCCCTCTGCTAAAATGTCCGAGTTACAAAGTCGAGGACGCAGCACTCGTCTCAAGTTTGTTGGACGAAGGCCAACGCTTTGCTTGAATATGAGAAGGAACTTCCGGTAAAAAGCATAGACAAGGTCTGCCTATATAAGAAACTGCACTTGGTATAGCCTCGAAGAGGCTGAATCTCAGCAACCCCACGTGAAGCGTAGCGAAACGTGGGACAACAACCTCTGCGTCATATATCGGCTTCGAAGATGCCGCACAGCTGCGGAGAGGCACACTTGCCCGTTCCTTATCAGACGCAGTATTCTTCACTCTTCGTTGACTTTGGCTTTCCTTTCAGCCGCCGACCGTTGGTTCCCTTCGGCCGTCGAACGTTGTTTCTTCACTCTTCATGTAGCCTTTCGTGCGACATCTTCGAAGCCGATGTTTCCTCCAGTCTTATACTACCCCATGTTCCGCTACGCTTCACAAGGGGGTACAGAGATACGGCCTCGTCGAGGCCAGAATGCTAATGACATTCATCTACGCATTTAGATGTTGTCGCAGTGCAGCACTTTCAGCAGACGGAGGTCTCTTCTCGGCACAGTACGGAAGAACCCCAAAAAGGACTGCAGAGGCTTTGACCGAAAATGCATGCAATCTTTGCCGAAAATGTATGCAATCTTTGGCCAAAATCGATATGGTTTTCGGGTAAAATCATATCGATTTTTGAAACTGCTTACTGTCAACAGATTGCAGGGTGGCTCTATATATACTCACCGTAATTGCGGTCGGACGTAACTGTAATTTAGCATTATCGAGTTGCGAGCATTTTTTGTCGGCTTTTATTTTGCCCGTTCAGAAAAATGCAATATATTTGCGATTGGACAATCCGACGATTTGTGTCGTGAACACACTGTGCCGCAGCGACATATTTCTATTCGTTTTGTTATTCATACTGCAAATTTACTTGTTTTCAGCAACCACCTCTATCCGCATATTACGGAATAAAATACCAGCTTAGTAATGTTCAAAGAATAACTTCCACAAGTTTGCAGATGTACATTCTGTAGTT
>CAVGKZ010000008.1:0-31118 GCA_963630025.1 bacterium
TTGGGACAATGCTACTTACATTGAGCCTTTTGTTGGCGGTGGAGCCATGCTCTTCTACATGCTGCAAAAGCATCCTAACATCAAGCGTGCTGTCATCAATGACATAAACCATGACCTCATCGTTTGCTATCAAACGGTTAGGGACAATGTTGAGCAACTGATACCGTCTTTGCGTGACATTGAAGGACGGTATCATGCAATGCCCGATATGGATGCAAAGTGGGAAATAAGAACGTGTTTTAATGGTCTCTATAGAGTTAATCGCAAGGGATAATACAATTAGACATATAATATCATGGCAAAAATAACTGTTAGGAATCAAACGATAAAGACTCTATCAAAAAAAGGTGTCGATTATATTTGTATCACCGATATAGCGAGACAAAAGAATGCAATAGAGCCAAAAGATGTGGTAAAGAATTGGCTACGTTCTAAAAACACATTGGAATATCTTGGACTTTGGGAACAGTTGAATAACCCGAATTTCAAAGGGGTCGAATTCGACCCCCTTTTGAGAGAAGCTGGCTCAAATGCTTTTACAATGAGTCCGACTCGTTGGGTGGAACTTACCAATGCTGTTGGTATTATTTGCAAAAGTGGAGCAAATGGAGGAACTTACGCACAAAAGGACATAGCGTTTAAGTTTGCAAGTTGGGTCTCAGTAGAATTTGAATTGTACTTAATAAAGGAGTTCCAACGACTTAAAGAAGAAGAGCAAAAGCAGATAGGATGGTCTGCCAAGCGTGAACTTTCAAAGATAAACTATCGTATCCATACGGATGCCATCAAGACGAATCTCATTCCAGCAGAGGTGACACGTGAGCAAGCAGCTATGAAGTATGCCGACGAAGCGGATGTGCTCAACATTGCCATGTTCGGCATGACGGCAAGGCAATGGCGTGAGCAGAATCCCGACAAAAAAGGCAATATCCGTGATTACGCCAGTATCAATGAGCTAATCTGCCTCTCCAATATGGAGAATCTTAATGCCGTGTTTATCAATGATGGCATGGCACAATCCGAGCGACTAATCAAACTCAATCAGATTGCCATCCAGCAAATGAGAATCCTTGAAGATACAGATGGAAGAAATCTTTTGAAATAAGCAGATATGAACTTACGATTCAACACATCTTTGGCTGAAGGTTACAAAAGTGCAAGTCAGATAGCTCGTGTGCTCACGGAAGATTGGCTAGCACATAATATGTATTGCCCTATTTGTGGTGAAGTGACAATTCGACATGCAGAACCAAACGCACCTGTAAAAGATTATGTGTGCGATAATTGTAAATCACAATACGAACTTAAAAGCAAGAAAACAGAAAGTGATAGATTTCAATCAACTGTTGCTGATGGTGTTTATAGGACGATGATTGACCGAATCACATCTTTGGACAATCCAAGTTTCTTCTTCATGCATTACGACAGGTACGAAGTCAACAATTTGGTTATTGTGCCTAAATGCTTCTTTACTCCTGATGTAATTGAAAAGCGAAAGGTCTTGTCTGAAAATGCTCGTAGAGCTGGTTGGGAAGGATGTAACATCTTGATGCAAAAGATTCCTACAACGGCAAAAATTCCAATAATACTCAATGGAGAAGTAATGCCTTTAGCAAATGTTGTTTCGCAGTATAAAAAAGTTTTCAATCTGCAAACACGTTCTATAGAAAGCAGAGGGTGGCTAATTGATACTCTCCATATTGTAGAACGGATGGAAAATATTTTTTCTCTCAAACAGATGTATGAATATTGCGCCGAACTTAAAATAAAGCACCCCAACAACAACCATATCAAAGATAAACTAAGGCAACAACTCCAATTTCTGAGAGACAAAGGTTTCATAGAGTTCAAGGGTAATGGAGTTTACAAAAAAACATAGAATGAAAGATATACCTAATTATATTGTTGTCTTAGACTTTTGCAATGGAAAGGTCTTAAAAATAAAACTCTCGAAAGAAGAAAAAGAATACGCTACACGGTGTAACGATTTTGATGAGATTGTCGATTTCTTATCTGAAAAGTATGGATTTTCATTTTCTAACATTCAATGGATGGGTGTGAGAGAAATTACAGAAGAAAATATTGGATTTTAGTTTACCTATGGCAGAATACATTTTTTATACAACAGAAGGATTCACACAAGACCCAGAAGGTGAGGAGGTGGAGAATTGCCAACTTATTGGCAGAGCATTTGGAAATGATGAGAATGAAGCGAAGAATAATCTCTTGAAAGAGAATTCTTGGCTAAAGGAACATAGCTTTGATATAGAAATGTTTATTGGCAGAGAACTTGCACCATGTAGAAATGCAGATAAACAATTATCTTTCTTGATAGAGCTACTTGACGACAAACAACTCGGCGAATATTCGACTTGGCTCAAGTCTATAAAGTAGAGTATTCCACCGAGTTCGTTATTTGGGCGAGGAAGTGCAAGAAAGTGCCGCATAAGTTCAACTATGAACTGATGAAGCAAATCAATGGTGACAAGCAGATGACGGACGTGTGGCGTTTGCCTGCAATCGGGGTGTGGGAGAAATCATGCGGCAAGCATCCCACGCAGAAACCGCTACGGCTCTTGACAAGGCTCATTCTGGCATCGACCGATAAGGGGGACTGGGTGTTTGACCCATTCTGTGGAAGCGGCACGACAGGCATTGCTGCAAACCTATGCGAACGCCGTTTCGCCGGTATAGAGCAGGAACTTGAGTTTTGCGAGATGTCGAAGTCCAGACGCATGGAATTGGACAACATCGAGGAACGAACTAATCTCATCAAGCATATTGATGATTTGAAGTTTATACACAAAAGCTGCTTTGCTTCCGAGGACACCCCATTCTATGGTAGTTTACCCTTTGAAAACTGAGTTTTACTATTCTCGAGAAGCGAGCCAAAAAGTTATCTCCGACATGAACTCAATGTCGGAGACTTGTCGGAAACCCGCTCTACACGAACTTGCTGATAAATAATTCAATTTGTCTGTTTGGGAGAACATAGCTACCTTCTTATTATATGTCACTAAATCATGTTAACTAAAGAAGAAAAAGGCGGAGCGCAAGCATAATCTGAATCTTTTTTTCTAAATTTGCACGCAATAATTTTTTAAAGTTTCATTATGTCATCATTTATTGCAGACAAGATAGTGATGGACGGCTTGACATACGACGACGTCCTGCTAATCCCAGCTTATTCAGAAGTGTTGCCAAAAACGGTGGAGTTGAAGACTAAGTTCTCCAGAAACATCGAGTTGAACATCCCGTTCGTAACGGCAGCCATGGATACTGTGACCGAAGCGCAGATGGCAATAGCCATTGCACGCGAGGGTGGTATCGGAGTGATCCACAAGAACATGACCATAGACGAGCAAGCCCGTCAGGTAGCCATAGTGAAAAGAGCGGAAAACGGTATGATCTACGACCCTGTGACCATACGCCGCGGCTCAACAGTGAAGGACGCCCTCGACATGATGGCCGAATATCATATCGGTGGCATACCCGTTGTTGACGAAGAAAACCATCTCGTGGGTATCGTGACCAACCGTGACCTGCGCTTTGAGCGCCACTTGGACAAGAAGGTGGACGACGTTATGTCGAAGGAAAACCTCGTGACCACACACCAGCAGACCGACCTTACGGCTGCTGCCCAGATACTTCAGGAGAACAAAATAGAAAAGCTCCCGGTTGTGGACAAAGACAACCATCTCGTTGGACTTATCACATATAAGGATATAACGAAGGCCAAGGACAAGCCGATGGCTTGCAAGGACAGCAAGGGCCGCTTGCGCGTGGCAGCCGGTGTAGGTGTGACAGCAGACACGTTGACCCGTATGCAGGCTTTGGTTGACGCTGGTGCTGACGCTATCGTAATCGATACTGCACACGGCCACTCCAAATACGTGATAGAGAAATTGGTGGAAGCCAAGAAGGCATTCCCCAACGTGGACATCGTTGTAGGCAACGTGGCCACTGGAGCTGCAGCAAAGATGCTGGTGGACAACGGTGCTGACGCCGTGAAAGTGGGTATCGGCCCGGGGTCAATCTGCACAACACGTGTCGTGGCAGGTGTGGGCGTTCCGCAGTTGTCAGCCGTGTATGACGTGTTTAGTGCACTCAAGGGCACAGGCGTTCCACTGATAGCCGACGGCGGACTGCGCTATTCGGGCGATGTGGTCAAGGCTCTTGCAGCCGGAGGAAGCTCGGTCATGATAGGTTCGCTCGTAGCAGGTACGGAAGAGAGTCCCGGCGAAACAATCATATTCAACGGAAGAAAGTTCAAGAGCTACCGCGGAATGGGTTCGCTGGAAGCCATGGAGCAGAAGAACGGTTCAAAGGACCGCTACTTCCAAGGCGACACAAAGGACGTGAAGAAGCTCGTACCCGAGGGCATTGCAGGACGTGTGCCCTACAAGGGAACGGTACAGGAGGTGGTCTATCAGCTCGTGGGCGGTCTGCGCTCCGGCATGGGCTACTGCGGTGCCGGTAACATTGAGACACTGCACGGCGCAAAGTTCACCCGCATAACCAACGCTGGTGTGCTTGAGAGCCATCCGCACGACATCTCGATAACGAGCGAAGCCCCGAACTATTCGAGACCTAACGACTAAGACTTCACAACATAGAATACGGGGGATTATGGCAGCCAATCCATAATCCCCCATTTCAAGAATACAACATCCGTATACATAGTATCGCGACAAGCGCGAAAAACTGAAGAAAGACCGATGGACAGAAAAACAATCGTGGGCATCTTGATGTGCTGTCCGCTGCTTGCAGCCGCACAAACGCAGGACGACCCGGTAATCATGAGCATAAACGGCCAGCCTGTGATGCGCTCCGAGTTTGAATATTCGTACAACAAGAACAACTCCGAGGGCGTGATAGACAAGAAGTCCGTTGATGAATATGTAGACCTTTTCGTCAATTACAAGTTGAAAGTGGCCGCCGCGCTCGATGCGAAGCTGGACACTGCGGCCTCTTTCAAGAAAGAATTTGCCCAATACCGCGACTTGCAGGTTCGTCCGACGTTCGTCACAAACGCAGACGTGGAGCGCGAAGCAAAGAAGATATACGAAAACACCAAGCTGCGCATAGGACCGCAAGGACTGATACGTCCGGCTCACATCCTGCTGAAGCTTGACCAGAAAGCCGGCGCCGACGAACAGAAAAAGGTGAAGGCACGTATAGACTCTATATATAATGTATTGAAGGCAGGTGCAGACTTTGCCAAGATTGCGGAGAAGTATTCGCAGGATCCGGGGGCGGCGCGCAAGGGCGGACTGCTGCCTTGGATAGGCCCGAAGCAGACATTCCCGGAGTTTGAGACCAAGGCGTATGCACTGAAGGTAGGCGAAATGAGCACACCTTTCGAGACTCCTGTCGGCTATCACATCGTGCTCATGAAGGACCGCAAGCAGTTGGAACCGTATGATTCGCTGCGCTCAAACATATTGCAGTTCATTGAGCAGCGCAATATTCGCGAACAGATAGCCTCGGCAAATATCGACACGATAGTGGCAAGGTCGCACGGCAGCCTCACCAAGGAGCAGGTTATGGCAGACAGAACAGACTCTCTGGTGGCAGTAAACCCCGATTTGCGCAACCTTATACGTGAGTATCACGACGGACTCCTGCTTTACGAAATCAGCAACCGCACCGTCTGGGACAAGGCATCAAAGGACGAGGAAGGGCTGAAGGCGTTTTTCAAGAAGAACAAGAAGAAGTACGCCTGGACGGAACCTCGCTTTAAGGGCATAGCCTACCACGTAAAGACTCAGGAAGACGTGAAGGCAGTGAAGGATTGCGTGAAGAAACTGGACTTCGACCAATGGAACGAGGCTCTTCGCAGAACGTTCAATCCCGACTCTGTGATACGCATCAGGGCGGAAAAAGGTCTGTTCAAGAAGGGCGACAATGCTTTGGTTGACCGCAATGTGTTCAAGAAAGACACGGTTGTGACAGAGACAAAGGACTACCCCATTGACGCAACCTACGGAAAGGTGCTGAAGAAAGGACCGGAAGACTATACAGACGTGCGCGGAGCAGTGACCGCCGACTATCAGGACGCTCTCGAAAAGGAGTGGGTGGCTGACTTGCGCAGAAGATATAATGTCGTTGTCAACAAGGAAGTGCTGTCAACGGTAAACAATCACAAATAAAAACGATGAAAAAGAATACAGGCGTAGTACGCTGTCTGGCACTGGGACTGCTGGCCTTTGCCGCCATTTCCGCCACAAAGGCTGACGACAACACGACATCGGACGGCAGAAATGTCATTGACGAGGTGCTCTGGATAGTGGGCGACGAGGCCATTTTGAAGTCGGATGTCGAGACCGCGCGGTTGCAGGCATTGCAGGAAGGCACAAAATGGAAGGGAGACCCTGACTGCGTGATACCGGAACAGCTGGCCGTACAGAAGCTTTTTCTCCACCAGGCGGCCATCGACAGTGTGGAAGTGACCGAAACGGAAATCATGGCTGCCGTGGAGGAGCGAATAAGCGACTGGATACAGCAGACAGGCTCGCGCGAAAAGCTTGAGGAATACCGCAAGATGAGCATCACCGAGATGCGCAACGAACTGCACGACGTACTGAAAAACATGATGCTGACGCAGCGCATGAAGAGCAAGCTCGTGGAGAACGTCAAGGTAACTCCGTCAGATGTGCGCCGCTACTACAACTCTGTGTCCAAGGACAGTCTGCCTTTCGTTCCTACGGAGGTCGAAGTGGAAATCATAACTCAGACTCCGGCCATTGAGCAGGATGAGATAAACCGCGTAAAAGAGGAACTTCGCGACTTCACGGACAGAATCAACAAGGGCGAAACATCGTTCGCAACGCTCGCAAGACTATATTCAGAGGATCCCGGAACGGCACGTCGTGGCGGCGAGCTTGACTATACGGGTCGTGGAACGCTCGATCCGGCTTTTGCCGCAGTGGCCTTCAACCTGACCGACCCGACAAAGGTGTCGAAAATAGTGGAGTCGGAGTTCGGCTATCACATCATTCAGCTCATTGACAAGCGCGGTGACAAGATAAAGGTACGCCACATTTTGATTAAGCCGAAAGTGTCGCAAAACGCTATAGACAAGTCTCTGGCGCGTCTGGACTCCATTCGCAACGACATTGTTGCCGGCACATTCACCTTTGAAGCGGGCGCTTCGGTCATCTCCGACGACAAGGAGACTCGCAACAACCACGGACTTATGGCCAACGCATTGGACATCGGCGAGTACACATCGAAGTTCCGCATGCAGGACTTGCCGTCTGAAGTGGCACGTGTGGTGGACACAATGGCCGTAGGAGCTGTATCCGCTCCGTTCGAGATGATAAACACGCAAGGCAAAACGGTGTGTGCCATTGTGAAAGTGAAGAGCAGAATAGACGGGCACAAGGCGAATATCACCGACGACTACCAGACTTTGAAAGACCTTGTACTCAACAAACAGCGCGAAAAGGTGCTCACAAATTGGGTGACAGACAAGATAAAAACCACTTATACGCGCATCAACGACCGCTATAAGAACTGTGATTTTGAATACGCAGGCTGGATTAAGTGATGTTCAAAGCATATTTAAGGACAAATTCAAACGGGATTAAATCCGCGAAAACATACGGGCATAGAGTCGCAATCATTGCGGTTCTGTGCCTGTTTGGACTATGCGCAGCCCAGTCGATGCTGCCATTGGGAGCGTCTATGCAGCCTTTGTTGGGACTGTCGGCGCAACCCGCAGGACAAGCGAAACACCTTTCGGAACAGTCAAAGCGTCAAGCAAAGAAGCGCAATGGCACGCGCAAGCCTAAGATGGCGGACAACCGTGTGTATCTTGTCCACGCCGACCAGTTGAGTTACAACGAGTTTGAGAATCCCGGAGCGCAGATTCTCAACGGCAAAGTGCAGTTCAAGCACCAGGGTGCGCAACTGTTTTGCGACAGCGCACACTTCTATGAATCGACCAACTCGTTTGAAGCCTTCGGTCATGTCAAGATGTATCAGGGCGATACCCTGTCACTTACCAGCGACTACGCCTATTATGACGGCAACGAACAGATGGCCGAAGCACGCCACAACGTAGTGCTCAAGCATCGCAAAACCACCACTCTCTATACCGACAGCCTCAATTTTGACCGTCTTTACAACACTGGCTACTTCTTCAACGGCGGCAAACTTGTGGACAAACAGACTACACTCACTTCCGATTGGGGCGAGTACAACACCGAAACCAAGCAAGCTGACTTCTATTACGACGTGCGGATGAAGGGCAAGGACTACTACTTGACCTCCGACACGCTGCACTATGACACCGACAAATCGCTGGCTCACGTGACGGGACCATCGCATATCACGTCGGGAAAGAGTCGCATCTACACCGAAGACGGCTACTATGACACTCGACTTGAGCGGTCGCAGCTCTACGGTCGTTCCACTATGAAGAACGATGGGCGCACTATGGTGGGCGACAGCGTGTATCATGACAGCAAGAACGGCACGAGTGAGGCGTTCCGCAACGTTGTCTATATAGACTCAATCAACAAGAATATGCTCACTGGCGACTACTGCTGGTACAACGAAAAGACCGGGTTTGCACTTGCCACAAAGCGCGCCGTGGCCATCGACTACTCGCAGAAGGACTCGCTTTTCATGCATGCGGACACCTTTAAGATATACACCCACAACATCAACACCGACTCGGTCTACCGCAAGATACACGCCTACAACAAGGTGCGCGCCTATCGTGTGGACGTACAGGCCGTGTGCGACTCGCTTGTATACAACTCCAAGGACTCGTGCATGACCATGTATCGCGACCCTATCGTGTGGAACAACAACCAGCAACTGCTCGGTGAGGTGATTGAAGTGTATATGAAAGACTCCACAATCAACCGTGCCCACGTCATCGGACAGGCGTTTTCCATAGAGCAGATGCCCGATACGGTACACTACAACCAGGTGTCTTCAAAGGAGATGTTCGCCTATTTCAAGCACGGAGAGATTGACGAAGCCGAGGCAAACGACAATGTGCTGGTCGTATACTATCCCGTTGAGGAGAGCGACAGTTCCCTTCTCGGTCTGAACTACACCGAAACGAGTCGCCTAAGGATGTTCATGGAGAACCGGAAGATGAAGAAAATATGGATGCCAAAGGCCGAAGGCGTGATGTATCCCATGACGCAGATACCGCCGGAGAAGAAGTTCCTGCCCAATTTCGCATGGTTCGACTATGTAAGACCGCTCGATAAGGACGACATATTCAACTGGCGAGGCAAGAAAGCCGGCACCGAACTGAAGGTCATCAAGCGCAAGGAGGCTCCTCTACAGCATCTTCCGTCAGCGCCGCAGGGCGAGCCGCAACAACCAGTTTCACACGATGCCGAAGCAAAAGCTGCATCGAAAGAGGGCGTAGAGGCAAAGTCGGATGCTCAGCAAACGGAAAAGCAAGAGCCTGGCACCGAAGACAAAGAGAAACATGCCGAGGCTAAAGAGCAAAGCACGAGCAACCAAGCGCAACATGCGGAAGACAAATCGCAACGACGCGAGGAAAAACAAGCGGAAAAGGAGGTGAAAGATGTCACTGTTCAGCCAACGCAAGCCAAGGAAGTTCAGCCATAAATATATATATGTGGACGAGCGGGCCGACCGTCTGCGCGAGATAGAGGAGCGCGCCCGGCGCGATTTGGGAATGAAAGCATCTTCAGACTATCGTCCAGACAGCCTTCGCGGAGCGTTCTCCGCAGAACGTGACTCCCGCAGCCGCCGCAGCTTTGGCCATGGAGCCGCCGTTTCGCTGCCCGTGATTGCCACCATTGTGCTGCTCTTGATACTCCTCTGCTATTGCTTGTTGGCGTAGCGCAAGGCGGCAACCGCTGCGTTTTGGCTGAAAGGACTGCGATTTGTAGAGCCGTACAGAACCGTCTTCCGTCCCTTTTTTCAGTATTTTCTTTAACGAAACGAACCTTTATGAGTGATATAATACAACTGCTTCCCGACTCAGTGGCCAACCAGATAGCCGCCGGAGAGGTAATTCAGCGTCCCGCATCGGTTATCAAGGAACTCGTGGAGAACGCCATCGATGCCGGAGCGAGCACCATTGAGGTGCTTGTGGTGGATGCCGGACGCACCTCAATCCAAGTGATTGACAACGGCAAAGGCATGACCGAGACCGATGCCCGCATGTCTTTCGAGCGTCATGCCACCTCAAAGATACGCAAGGCCGACGACCTTTTCGCCCTTCACACCATGGGTTTCCGTGGCGAAGCGTTGGCCTCTATCGCCGCAGTGGCACAGGTTGAACTGCGCACCCGTACTGCCGCCAGCGAGGTTGGCACTCTCGTGTCCATCGCTGGGTCGGGTGTCACCGGCCAGGAACCCGTTTCGTGTCCCGTTGGCAGCAATTTTCTTGTGAGAAACCTCTTTTTCAACGTTCCCGCCAGACGCAAGTTTCTCAAGACAAACGCCACCGAGCTGAACAACATTGTGACGGCCTACGAGCGCATAGTGCTAGTCTATCCCGACATAAAGTTCACTCTCCACAGCAACGGCACCGAACTCATGTGCCTGCGCTCCGGCAGTTTGCGCCAGCGCATAGCCGACGTGTTTGGCAAACGCTTCAATCAGGAGATACTCCCGGTCAGCGTTGAAACCACATTGTGCCGCATCCACGGTTTCGTAGGCAAGCCCGAAGCAGCGCGAAAGAAGGGCGTTCACGAATATTTCTTCGTCAACGGCCGCTACATGAAGCACCCCTATTTCCACAAAGCCGTGATGGGAGCCTACGACAGACTCGTGCCGCAGGGCTATGTCGTGCCATATTTCATATACTTTGAGGTGAATCCCGCCGACATAGACGTCAACATACATCCCACAAAGACCGAGATTAAGTTTGAGAACGAGCAGGCCGTGTGGCAGATACTGTCCGCAGCCGTCAAGGATGCCATAGGCCAGTTCTGCGAAATTCCTTCGATTGACTTCGACACCGAGGGCAAACCCGAAATCCCGGTGTTCGCTCCCAACGCCAACGCGGCACCACCTTCACCTTCATACAACCCCTCCTACAATCCGTTTAGCCAGGGTTCGTCGGCCAAGGCAAAGCCTCTTGACGGATGGGAACAACTCTACAGCGAAATCGAGAACGACAGTGTCCCGGAAGAGCAGCCCGACCTGTTCGGCATGGAGGCCGCACCGAAACCCGAAGAGAGTCAAGTTGTCTCCGGCAGCGAACTGAGTGAAGACCGCTCTCCGGCTCACTATCAGTATAAAGGCAAGTATATAATGACGGCAGTCAAGTCGGGACTCATGATTATCGACCAGCACCGTGCCGACCTCCGTGTGCGCTACGAGCGCTATCTCGCCCAGTTCAACGCCCGTGCGGTGCAGTCGCAACGAGTGTTGTTTCCCGAAGCGGTGCAGTTCTCGCCGTCCGACACCGTGCTTGTGGGCAAACTCCTGCCCGAACTTGCGGCCTTGGGCTTCGAACTCACCGACCTTGGCCACAACAGCTATGCCGTAAACAGTGTTCCGGCGGGACTTGACGGCATCAATTATGTGGAGTTGCTCACGTCGATGGTGGCCGATGCCGCCGAAAAGGAGGCAGCCTCAGCCGAAGAAATCAACCGTTCGCTGGCTTTGAGCATGGCTCGCAGTGCCGCCGTGGCCGAAGGTCAGGTGCTCAGCAACGGCGAAATGGAGAGCATTGTCAACGAGTTGTTCTCCTGTTCAAACGTGAATTATACCCCCGACGGCAAGGCCATACTCTGCATCCTGCCGCAATGCGACATAGAGCAACTGCTCGGATAACCTCCAAACATTGGATTCCGGGCACAGAAACTGCCATACTTATAGCGGCGGAACGTGGTTTTTCATTCCACGTTCCGCCGCTTTGTTTTCAAAACTCGGCCACTTACGACTCGTAAATGCCGCGTTTACGACCCGTAACTCGGCCATTTACGAGGCGTAAACGGCCCACTTTTTGAGCACTACTCCGCTGATTTCTGAAACGCACTGTGCCTCACATATTTAAGAAACGGCCGGAAAGACTTGCCTATATTGCACAAAAAATGTAATTTTGTGCCGAATTTACAAAACAAACCAAACAGAAAACAATGACCCACAATTTACTTAAAGGCAAGAGAGGCATCATCTTCGGTGCCCTGAATGACGAATCCATCGCATGGAAAGTGGCCGTCAAGGCCGTGGAGGAAGGCGCACGGATCACGCTAAGCAACACGCCTATGGCTCTGCGCATGGGTACTATCGACGCGCTGAGCAAACAGCTCGACGCTCCTGTCATACCTGCCGATGCGACAAGTGTGGAAGACCTTGAAAACGTGTTCAGGGAATCGGTGAATGTTCTTGGCGGCAAAATCGACTTTGTGCTCCACTCCATCGGCATGAGTCCCAACGTGCGCAAGCACCGCACCTACGACGACCTCGACTATAACTTCCTGCAGAAGACTCTGGACATATCTGCCATATCGTTCCACAAGATGCTCCAGGTGGCCAAGAAGCAAGACGCCATAGCCGAATACGGTTCGGTGGTGGCTCTCACCTACGTGGCTTCGCAGCGCACCTTCTTCGGCTACAACGACATGGCCGACGCTAAGAGCATGCTGGAAAGCATAGCCCGCAGCTTCGGATACATCTACGGCCGCGAGAAAAACGTGCGCATAAACACCATATCGCAGTCGCCCACACCCACAACGGCTGGCAAAGGCATAAAGGACATGGACAACCTCATGGACTTCGCCAACAAGATGTCGCCCCTGGGCAACGCTACTGCCGACGACTGCGCCGACTATTGCGTGATGATGTTCTCCGACTTCACCCGCAAGGTGACCATGCAGACGCTCTATCACGACGGCGGTTTCTCGTCGATGGGCATGAGCTTGCGCGCCATGAACCAGTATGCCAAGGACATGGCTCCCTACGAGGACGAACACGGAAACGTAGTCTACGGATAAGTTACCATACATCTGTCACTTGTAAAAGGGCGGTTCCATAAGGAGTTATTCTTCATGGAACCGCCCTAAATTTATGCACCAAAGTTGCGTATCACGCTAAAAAATAGTAACTTTGCGGCCGATTTAGTCCGTGGAGGCATGAAAAAGCGACGGCACGACGCCTGTCCGCCTTGCGGAAATACCGTTTTTTATTTAACAAAATGTACGCAATCGTAGAAATTAACGGTCAGCAGTTCAAGGTCGAAGAGGGCAAGAAGCTCTTTGTACACCACATCAAGGATGCACAGGCAGGCCAGGCTGTTGAGTTTGAGAAGGTGCTGCTCGTAGACAAAGAGGGAGCAGTGCAGATTGGCGCGCCCACAGTGGAAGGCGCTAAAGTAGTGTGCGAAGTGGTCAATCCACTCGTAAAGGGAGACAAGGTCATCGTGTTCAAGATGAAGCGCAGAAAGGATTACCGCAAGAAGCAAGGTCATCGCGCACAGTTCACGGAGATCGCTATCAAACAAGTAATCGCTTAAAAACAAGGAGGAACGAAGAATGGCACATAAAAAAGGTGTAGGTAGTTCTAAGAACGGCCGCGAATCGGCTTCGCAGAGATTAGGCGTGAAAATTTGGGGCGGACAGAAGTGCATCGCAGGCAACATCATCGTTCGTCAGCGCGGTACAAGACACAACCCCGGAGCCAACGTTGGCATAGGCAAGGACGACACTCTCTATGCTCTGGTTGACGGTGTGGTTAACTTCAAGAAGGGTCGCCGCGACAAGAGCGTGGTGTCTGTAATACCTGAAGCAGAAGCCTAACAAGCAAAAAAATAATAAAAAATTTATTCCAAACAAACACAAAGTCCCGCTTTTCCACACGGAGAAGCGGGACTCTTGCATTTGTTTGATTGGCTTTGCTTTTCACCTTTCGACGGCGCATACGAAAGGTTGCAAGAGGCGACCGCGTTCTTAGCCCCCAAGAGGCACAAGGCAGTGGGTTGAAATCTTCGCCGTCCCAACTATGACTTCACACACTCGGATTCATCATTCTTCTTTTTCAAAGTGCTGATAGTCTTTCAGCGACCTCCACGAGCCGCCCCATCTGAAACCGTGGCGGATGAATTCTTTGTAGCACAGGTCGCCTTGGGCAAGTTTGTAGGCGAAGCGTTTTGTGCGGTCAGCGTATGGTTTTCCGTTTGGGGGAGTGACCGTCGTGACACCGCTCTTGCGCCGCTTCACGCAAGGATTGTACAGAGGATTTATGTCAATGGCCTTTCCCTGACTGTGCAGCGACAGCTTTTTCGCTCCGGCAATGCGGCGATAGTTGAAGCACGAAGTGTTGTTTGCCGCCATCGAAGCCTCGTCGTCGGCGTTGTAGTTGTCCACGAGTGTCATGCGCTCTATGGGATAGCCTGCGCGGTAGAGCGTCTTGAAGATATCGAGAAGGTCGCTGGCTACGCTTTTGTGGCAGACGAGTTCACCCAGACGGATATTGCCGCTATTGTCGCGGTGCAACACCTTCAGCAGACGGAGGTCGCTTCTCGGCACGGGGCAGTCCTTTTTGTACGACTTGCCATACATCCGGCTGAATGTATGGTCGTCAATAGTTTCCGAAGTGAAGCATTTTTCCTCTCCAAACTTGCTTACGCTCCCTTCGTCAACGATTTGCCCGGCTTTCCAACTGCGCAGTGCGGCCACACCGTCACCACCGTTTGCGACGGTTTGTGCGCATGGAGCAATGCACCATAAGAGTAGAACTAACAGGAACAGGGTTGTGGTTTTTCTGTGCAGTGCGGTTTCGAGTGCCTCGGTTTTCATGCTATCATGCCTCGCCTTTAATATGGCGGACAAGTGCAAAGTTACTCAATATGCATGTGATGAGGAGTGCTTATCCGTCAGATTTGCGCTGACCGCAGAAAGAAAATTTTACCTTTACAAGTTGCCTAGTCTGTAGATTTATATTACTTTTGCAGTTCTTTAACGAAATTACGCAATTTGTCCTTTATGGACGGTATTTAGGATTTACAACAGATGAAAGCATTTACAATGAAGCCCAGACTGATAGACTGTCTCAAGGGCTACAACCGCAAGACATTCATGTCCGACCTTATGGCGGGCATTATTGTGGGCATCGTTGCTCTGCCGCTGGCCATCGCCTTTGGTATAGCGTCGGGCGTTACGCCTGAAAAGGGTATAATTACGGCCATTGTGGCCGGTGTGATAGTGTCGGTATTCGGTGGCACTAAGGTGCAGATAGGTGGTCCCACGGGTGCGTTCATTGTCATTGTCTATGGCATAATACAGCAGTATGGCATCGAGGGACTGGCCATAGCCACGTTCATGGCCGGTATATTCCTGTTGTTGTTCGGCTTTCTGCACCTCGGCACTATAATAAAGTATATACCATATCCCATCGTTGTGGGCTTCACGAGCGGTATCGCAGTCACGATTTTCACCACTCAGATAAAGGATTTGTTCGGGTTGGACCTACAAAGTGTACCGTCGGACTTCATTGAGAAGTGGGGCGTATACCTGACTAACATGGACAAACTGGACCTGTGGAGCACTCTTGTGGGCATAGTAAGTGTTGTGGTGATTGCCATAACGCCGAAGTTCAGCAAGAAGATACCCGGTTCGCTCATAGCCATCGTGCTGATGACGGTGGCGGCACTGCTGCTCAAGAATTTCGCCGGAGTCACTTCCATTGAAACCATCGGCGACCGATTCTCGATAAACGGCACTCTGCCCGATGCGCACATTCCGGAAATGACGTGGGAAACGGTGAAGGGACTGGTGTCGCCGGCCTTGACTATAGCCGTATTGGGCGCTATCGAGTCGCTGCTGTCAGCCACTGTGGCCGACGGTGTAGTGGGCGACCATCACGACTCCAATACCGAACTTATGGCGCAGGGACTGGCCAACATCGTGTCGCCGCTGTTTGGCGGCATACCGGCTACGGGTGCCATAGCCCGCACAATGACCAACATCAACAATGGCGGCAAGACCCCCTTGGCAGGTGTAGTTCACGCTGTGGTGCTGCTGCTCATATTCCTCTTCCTGATGCCCCTGGCGCAGTATATACCCATGGCTTGCCTGGCCGGAGTACTGGTTGTTGTGTCCTATGGAATGTGCGGATGGCGATCGTTTGCGGCTTTGATGCGCAATCCGAAGAGCGACGTGTCGGTGCTGCTCATCACATTCTTCCTCACGATAATATTCGACCTCACCGTAGCAATAGAGGTTGGACTGATAATAGCCTGCCTGCTGTTCATGAAACGTATGGCTGAAACCACCGACGTGAAGGTGATTTCCGACGAGATAGACCCCAACGAAGACGCAGAAATCAAGTCGGGCAACCTTGAGCACCTGACCATCCCGAAAGGTGTGGAAGTGTATGAGATAAACGGTCCGTACTTCTTCGGTGCAGGAAACCGTTTTGAGGAAATCATGGCGGCGTTCGGCGACAGGCCGAAGGTGCGCATAATACGTATGAGAAAGGTGCCGTTCGTTGACTCAACAGGCATTCACAACCTGACCAACCTGTGCGAAATGAGCAAGAAAGAGGGCATAAAGGTAGTGCTCTCAGGTGTGCGTCCCAACGTCAACGCCACGCTCGTCAAAGCCGGATTTAACGACATCGTGGGTGCAGACAACATCTGTAGCCACATCAACATCGCCCTCGCCAAGGCAAAGGAGATTGTCGGCGAAGGAGAAAAGACGGAAAGATAAATTGAGTAGGAGATAAACGCCAATGACAGGTGTTTATCTCCTACTTTCATGTTACCGCCCTCTCACACCACCGTACGTGCCGTTCGGCAAACGGAGGTTCCCAATTGGGCTGTCAGCCGTCAGCCAACAGCCCTTGCGAGCATTTCCTTATTCGAAGGCCGAAACAATTCGGTAAGCCCTAAATGTCGGCCATTTTAGTAACGAGAAGGGGATGGAAGTGAGTATTACAACCTTATTCTCGTTCCTGCATACACCACTCTTCCGTGCACAGGACCCCACACGAGTGTTGGTTCAAACGTGTTGCTCCATGGGTTGTCCGCCCCGATTATGGGATTCTTCTGCGTGAAACCAGTGAGGTTTTCGCCGCCAACGTACACCGAGAAGTGGCGGAACTCACGCGTGATTTGCGCACTCAACAGCTCGTAAGCCTTGAAGCGGCTGTCCCATGATGGCGTACCGCTGGCGGTGGTGTATGGATTGGGCATGCGTCCACCGCCGTTCAATTGCAGAGTCACGTCAAACTGCCACTTTTCGAGCGGCGTTTTGTATGACGCAGTGAGCAGTCCCTTGTATTTGCTCGTGAGCGGCTTTTCCATCAACTGCTCTCCGTATGTGCACTTCACGTCATTTATGCGGTAGGCCGCGGTGAGGGTGAAGCCACTGAAGAGCGGAAATGAGGCGTCTATCTGTGCCGTATGCGAATACGATTTGCCGTCCAGATTGGCTATCGTTATGGCCATGGGGTTGCTGTCGTAGTCAATTACGGCTTGGTTGCTGAATCTTGTGTAGTAATATTCGGCGTTCACCTTCAGCGTCTTGTCGCCAATGGGTATGAGCAAGGCTGCACTCGCACCGTAGTTCCACGCCTCCTCCTGGCGCAGATTGCCGATGTTCAGTTGGCGACCACTGGCCAAAAGGAAGTTGTTTTCGGCCAAAGCGTGTACCGTGCGATAGCCTTTTCCGGCCGAGAGGCGCAGACTGAACAGACTCGACGGAGCGAACTTGAGGTGCAGACGCGGCGTGACGAATGTACCGAAGAGGTTGCTGTGGTCCACGCGGAGTCCTGCCATAGCCGTCAACTTGCTGCCCAATGTCAGAGTATATTGCGCATAAGCACCGGGCACAGTCTCCTTTTCGTTGCCGATGTCGGACAATGGTGACGAGTGTGTTGCCGAGGTATTGTAGCCGAGCGACTGCCCGAGATAGTCGTGGTTGAGGCTAAGTCCGGCGGAAAGCTCGTGTTGCTCGCTGAAATGAGTCTCGAACACGAGCGAGGCATACAGGTTTTTCTCGTTGACGTAGTAGTCTTTGTGGCCGAATGTGGACGACAACTCCTGCATGGATGCCGAGGTGAACAGAGCTATGTTGCTGCCGTGGTCGTGGTCGAGTATAAAGGCGTGCTTCATGTAAGCCTCGTAGCGGTCGGTTTCTATGCCTATTTCGTATCGTCCGTGATGCGTTCCGGCGGCATCGGAAGTCATGTCCATCTGTCCTCCCTGCCGCTTTTCGTGCAGCAGACTGGCTCCTCCGTGGAAGATGTAGTGCTCGCCTTTCCACAACCAACGGTTCATCAGGTTGTATTGACGTGCTTTCGGCTTGTCGTAAAAGCCGTCGCCATTCTCGTCGTGCTCCTCAAACGTGTTCTCAAAGTGACCCATCAGCACCGTGCTCAGCTTGTCGTTGACCTTTATGTTGCCGTCAACGTTGGCCTCAAAGCGCGTCTTGGTGTCGCCAAACAGATTGATGTTCACCGCTTGCGGGTCTTCCGGCTTCAGATATTCGATGTTTATCTGCCCTGTGATTGACTCATAGCCGTTCTTCACCGACGAACTTCCCTTCGACACCTGTATGCTCTTCATCCACGTTCCCGGCACATAGCCCAGTGCGTATGGCATGGCCACACCCCTGAAGTTGGGCAGATTCTCGGTCAGCATCTGCACGTATGTGCCCGAAAGTCCCAGAAGTTTTATCTGCTTTGCCCCGGTTGCGGCATCACTGTAGCTCACATCCACCGAAGGATTGGTGACGAAACTCTCTCCAAGGTTGCAGCAAGCGGCGCGAAACATCTCCTTCTGACCGATGCTAACGCCGTTTACAGCACCCATCATGCGCCTCGTGCCGTTGCGTCCCGTCACGGTTATGCCGTGCAGATGTTGCGTTTTGTTCTCTTTTGTAGTCGTGGTGTCGGCCGTTTCTGCCGCGTCAACCTGTGCTTGCGCTGTTGCGCTAAGCGTAATCATGGCCATTGCGGCCAAGGTTTTATATGTGTTCATTGTTGTTCGTTTTGATTTTATCCATGTCTAACTGGTTACCGTGTGCAAAATTACGCACGGCTTTTTGCAAAGCGGTTGCAAACACTGCGCAAACGCTTCGTGCCCATAGCAAGGGCTACAGGCTTACAACATGACGGCAAAACCGTCACGATGCGGATAAAATCAAATGCGAAGGATGCAGAGACGTTGCAGTATTGCGCGCGGCGGACTGCCGTGGCTTCTGTTGCAGCCGGGCTGTTCTGCAACAAAAGCAGCCTCGGCAAGCGGCCTCGAAGGGCAGGAAATGAAGCTCCAAAGCAGCGTTGCTATGGGACAGGAGAAACTGAAAGGAGGGCGGACGCTGTCGTCGAACGGTGCCAACTTTGCCACTGTCACCGTCACGCAGCTCGTTTGCGGAGCGCAACCACAGTCGCTCTTGCCGTCGTCAGGACAGTCGCCGCAGCAATTGTCGGTACTTTCGCTGTCGGAGCCGGCGTGGTTGTCGCCGTCGCCGCAACTGTTTCCATCGCCATAGTCGCAGCCAAAGCCGTTGCTTCCACCGTCCTGACACGCTATCGTTGAGCGCAGAGCGTGCTGTTTGTGGCAACAGTCCACAAACGATATGCCCACGCTGAGCAGCACAATCAGTGCGGAAAGCGTCAGTGAGACGAGTATATGGCAACTCCTTTTCATCTTTTAGAATCGTCCTTTGTTGGCCACGATGCGCTTCCGCACGCTTCCGTCGGCTCGCTTTTCGATGTAAATACCACTTGGCAATGCCTTTGTGTCGATGCCAGTGAAGTCACGTCCGGTCATGTCGATACGCCTCTCGATAGCGTTTTGCTGTCCGGATTGTGCCGTTGCAGACTCGATGCCAAGGGTTGGATAGTCACGCCCTATGAGACTGTCAACGACGTTTACACGGTTTGCGAACTTCGCTATAAGCTCGCTTATCTGTCTGTCAACGCCCGAATAGTCGCAGTTGTCGATGTCTATGCTTTGGCTTATGGCCTCTCCGCATGCGGCATTGAGACTATCGAGGCGGTTGGTGATGTCACTCACGAATGTGGATTTCAGAGCGTTGAAACGCTGGATGTACTCATCGGTGAACTTCTCGCGCTTGAACAACTGCCAAAAATATGGTATTTCGCTGGTGTGTTGCGCGCTCCATTCCGACGAACGGAAGACTGACCCGAAGTCCCATAACGGTCCCGCCTGCAACGGTTTGAGGGCATTGCCTGCTGAATCTGTCGCCTCCATCACATAGTACATGTTCGTTCCGCCAGCATCGCTGGAACCGAGAAGATCGTGGGCGAGTATCCATTTTGCGAACGACGTGTAGTCGAAATACTCGTCTACTTCGCCACCGTTCCACAAGGCATCCTCCGCCGTTTCCATGACATTCTTTATCTGAGCCACCCGTTGTGAGTCAATATCCTCATAGTCGGGATACTTGAACGTGTAGCCCATGTCCGGTCTTTGGTGCGTTGTGTGGAAGTAAGCGTCGCCTTCATTCCACCAATAAGCGTCGTTCTCAATCACAAACCCGCTGTCCTCGGTCTTTATTCGAGAGTCGGCACGCTCAATTGTTTCTATCAGATTGTACAGTCCGATGTAGTGTCCGTTGAGCACAACGTTGACAAACTGCGCTTCGGGTTCCCACGTCATGCCCACTATACGTGCCGCTTCCAGTCCGGCGATGGTGAAGAACAGGTTGCCCGTGAGCTGCGTGCTTAGCAACGCCCAGTTCTTGTTCTTCTTCTCTTTGTCGCCACGCAACAGCAAATCCGCCTTTTTCGACAACTTCAACTTGTATGGTGTTTGCCTGAAATACACCGCCGAAGTGTTGCCGCGCACCTTTATCCTCAGCCCCGACTTGTCCTTTTCGTAGTCGCCGCTGTCATAGAGAGTGGAGTCGAGCAGCGTCATCTGCAAGCGTCCGGCCACATAATCGTTGCCAGTGATGCCCAATCCCATACATCCTTCGGGCGGATATATCGGGGTGAAAGTAGGGTTGACGTGGCCTTCCGTCTCTATTTCAAGCAACGGCAACGCTATTGTCTTGAGCTTACAGATGGTGTCCTGGGCCGTTTGCGCCACAGCCCATGCCGGCAACAGCGCTAATAGCGTCGCCACGACGAGGTGCTTTATTGTTGAATTTGTCTTGTCCATAGGGATAATGTGTCGCGGATTTACCTTTTATATATAACGGTATCTCTATAGAAAAAATTATAGAAGCGGGCTATTTTAGTCCGGCTTTCAGTCCGCGAATCACGGCACTGCTGAATCCGGCATGCTCCATTTCGTTGAGTCCCTTGATGGTGATGCCTCCGGCGGTGGTCACCTTGTCAATCTCAACCTCGGGATGGTTGCCGTTAGACTGTAGCAGAGCCACAGCTCCCTTCACCGTTTGCAGCACCACACGCTTGGCCATGTCGGCACGGAAACCTATCTCCACACCACCCTCGGTGGCCGCTCTCACGTAGCGCATGGCGTAGGCGATGCCGCACGACGCTATGGTTGTGCCAGCCGCCAGCATCTTTTCCTCCACAATGAGCACCTCTCCGCTCTCGCTGAAGACGTCGCTGACGAGACGTATTGTGGCATCCGTGGCGTTGACGGGGGCTATAAACGTCATGCTGCTCATCACTTCGATGGCTGTGTTGGGTATTACGAGCAGCGACTGCGGACTCTCTCCACCGTCCTTTTCCATCCATTCGTCGATGGCTTTACCGCTCACTCCGGCTGCCACCACCACAAGCACCTGCTTCCGATAGTCCATAACCGGCTTTATTTCGGTCAGTACCTTTTGCACCAGCCACGGTTTTACCACCACGCACACCACGTCAACCTGTTCAGCGGCTGTGCAGTTGTCGTTTGTCAGGCTTACGCCCGTGTCGGCGAAGCGGTCGAGTGTGGCTTGCGAGGGCGCACTCACCGTGATGTCCGATGGTGCGAACATTTCGCCCTTGAGGAAGCCGCGCACCATTGCACCGCCCATGGCTCCGGCTCCTATTACTGCTATCTTCATCTTGTTCTAATCCTTAAGGGTGGTTCTATAAATTACCACCGTGATTTTGTTTAATGTCGGGTGATTTGCGTTTTGTCATCTTGCGGTCTCTTTTTCAGTCCAATCTGTCTGTTCGCTCAGTCGTATAGCTCGCTATACTCTTTCACTCACAAACACATTGTCCATGAAAATAGACTCGCAATCTGCCAAAGCTAATTTATAGAACCACCCTTAATTCAATGATGTTCTCGCAAAAAGCAAACTGTCAGATGGCACGCTTCAGTTTCTCGATGAACTCGTCGGCCATGGCCTTGGTGAAGCACAGAGGCGGAAGCAGACGCAGTGTGTTGGCCCCTGAGCATCCCGTGAAGCAATGCTGTTCGTGCACAAGACGGTTGCGTATGGGCTTTTGCTCCACATCGAACTCAATGCCTATCATCAGACCGCGACCTCTCACGTCAACAATGTGGCTGTTTTGCGCCTGAAGTTCCTTCAGCTTGGCCATGGTGTATTCGCCAGTCTCGCATGCGTTCTCAATGAGATTTTCGCTCTCAATCACGTCGAGCACGGCCAGAGCAGCCGTACAGGCAAGGTGGTTGCCGCCGAAGGTGGTGCCGAGCTGACCGTAGACGGGGACGAAGTCGGGCGAAATGAGCACTCCACTCATAGGGAAGCCGTTGCCGATGCCCTTGGCCACGGAGATGAGGTCGGGGCGTATGCCCAGCCACTGGTGGGCGAAGAACTTGCCGCTGCGCCCGTAGCCGCACTGTATCTCGTCGCAGATGAGCACCGCGCCATACTTCCTGCACGCCTCTTGCAGTCCCTTGGCAAACTCCTCGGTGGCCAGTTTTATGCCGCCCACGCCCTGTATGCACTCCAGGATGCACGCGCACACGTCGCCTTTTGCCAGTTCACGCTCCCAAGCCTCAAGGTCGTTGAGTGGAAGATAAGTCACATGACCGTTGTCGTTGATGGGGGCGATAATCTTGGGGTTGTCCGTCGTCTCAACGGCGAGCGACGTACGGCCGTGAAAAGCCTTCTGCGCCGACAGCACACGCGTGCGTCCGGTCTTGAACGAAGCCAGTTTCAGACAGTTCTCGTTGGCCTCGGCTCCGCTATTCACGAGGAAAAGCTGATAATCATCATAACCGCAGATGGGACCAAGCCGCTTGCCCAACTGGCGTTGCAGGTCGTTTATAACCGAATTGCTGTAGAAGCCGAGCTTGTTCAGCTGTGTGGTCATCATCTCCACATAGTGGGGGTGGCAGTGGCCTATGCTTATCACGGCGTGGCCGCCATAGAGGTCGAGGTATTCCTGACCCTTGTCGTCCCACACGTGGCAGCCTTCGCCTTTTACTATGTTAATATCGAATAATGGATATACGTCGAAAAGTTTCATATTTTATTAAGTTAAGAACGAAGAGTGAAGAGTGAAGAATTCAATTGCTTTGGTGTCTCCATATTCATTTGGATTCTTCACTCTTCGTTCTTCACTCTTCGTTCATGTTTCAATTCTCCGTTCTTCACTCAAAACGCGCTTGGCTTTAGCTTCAGTCCGGCGGTCTCGTCGATGCCGAACATCAGGTTCATGTTTTGCACGGCCTGACCCACGGCGCCCTTTAGAAGATTGTCGATGGTTGAGGTGATGAGCAGTTTGTCGCCATACTTGTCGCAGTGAACGAGACACTTGTTGGTGTTGACCACCTGCTTCATGTCGATGGCCTTGTCCACATAGTGTGTAAACTTGGCATCGGCATAGAACTCTTTGTAGCCCTCCACAATCTGCTCCAGTGGAGCATCGGTGCGCACCACCTCGGTGGCGAATATGCCACGGGCGAAGTCGCCACGATAGGGAATGAAGTCGATGTCCACGTCGAGCTGGCCTTGTGTCTGCTTCAGACTCTGCTTGATTTCTGGCACATGCTGATGGTTGAAAGCCTTGTAGATGCTCATGTTGTCCGTGCGCCACGAGAAGTGGGTGGTGCCCGAAGGCTTCTGTCCCGCACCCGTAGAACCGGTTATGGCGTTCACCGAAACATCCTTCGTCAGCAGTTGCATCTTTGCCGCTGGCAGCAGTCCGAGCTGTATGCAGGTGGCAAAGCATCCCGGATTGGCCACGTGCATGGCCTTCTCTATCCTTTCGCGGTTGATTTCCGGCAGTCCGTAAACGTAGTCGTTGCCCGGAGCCGCCAGGCGGAAGTCCTGCGCAAGGTCTATTATCTTTACTCCCTTTGGTATGGAGTGTTCTTTCAGAAACGCCTCGCTCTTGCCGTGGCCGAAGCAGAAGAACACAACATCGACACCGTCGAATGGCATTTCCGCTGTAAACCGCATGTCTGTTTCGCCATAGAGTCCCTCGTGGACATCGGCCACAAGGTTTCCTGCGTTGCTCTCGCTATTGACAAACGCCAATTCAGCATCGGGATGGTTGAGCAAAAGACGTATCAGCTCACCGCCAGTGTATCCTGCGGCGCCTAATATTCCAATTCTTATCATTTGCTATCTCTTCTCGTCAGGGTGAGTGCCATAGTAAACGCGCAGGGGAGTGGAGCTTACCTTGATGAAGCCCTTTGCCTCCTCGGCTGTCCATCCGTGTTGCATCTCTCCGTATTCGCCGAGCTTCGACTTGGTGAGGTCGTTGTCGCTGTCAACGCCAACGGTCTCGAAGCCGAGCGGACGCAGTTTGAGTATGGCCGTACCGGTCACGTTGCGCTGCGACGAGGTGAGCATGGCCTCCATGTCGGGCATGACAGGCTCAAGATACTGGCTCTCGTGGAGGAACATGCCATACCAGTTGGCCACTTGGTCCTTCCAATACTGCTGCCACTTGCTCAGAGTGGACTTCTCCAGCAGGCGGTGTGCTTCGATAATCAGCTTTGGAGCGGCGGCCTCAAAGCCCACGCGACCCTTTATACCTATTATAGTGTCGCCCACGTTGCAGTCGCGGCCGATGGCGTAGGCAGCGCCAATCTCCTCTATCTTCTGTATGGCCTTCACCTTGTCGTCAAACACCTCACCGTTGACAGCCTTTATCTCGCCCTTTTCAAACGTGATCTTCAGCAGCGACTCTTCCTGCTTGGTCACGTGCTTGAGATAAGCCTCCTCAGGCAGTCCCTGTGTCGGGTCGAGCAGTTCGCCACCGCAGATGCTCGTGCCCCAGATGCCCACGTTGTAGGAATACTTCAGTTTGGTGAAATCGGCCGTGAAGCCGTGGTCGTTCAGATAGTCCACCTCTTCCTTTCTCGACAGAGCCTTGTCGCGTGTGAGAGTGATAATCTCCACACCCGGAGCCATCACGAGGAATGTCATGTCGAAGCGAATCTGGTCGTTGCCGGCACCCGTGGAACCGTGGGCTATGGCATCGGCGCCTATCTCGTTGGCGTAGCGCGCTATGGCTATGGCCTGGAATATGCGCTCCGACGACACCGATATGGGGTAGCAGTTGTTGCGCAGCACGTTGCCGAATATCATGTATTTGAGCGATTTCTCATAGTATTCGTGCGTCACGTCGAGCGTCACATACTGCGTTGCGCCCAGTTTGTAGGCGTTCTCCTCGTTCTTACGCAACTGTTCGTCGCTGAAACCGCCAGTGTTGGCGCATGCTGCATGAACCTCATAACCGTCCTGTGCCAGTTTCATCACTGTATAGGACGTGTCCAGACCTCCTGAAAAGGCCACAACCACTTTCTTCTTTGCCATAATCTTTATGTATATTTTCTTTGTTTGTTCTTGTTTTACTTGTCACTGCTCTCTGCTTTCCTTATGCGTTCGAGCACATCAGGCGGCAGTGTCACGGGCAGTTTTTCGTTGGGATGGTCGGCCGGGTCGTAGAGCATGCCCGTGCAGATGCAGTAGCGACGCTCCGTGCGGTGCAGCACGTCCACGTTGATGCACCCCTCACAACCGCGCCAGAAAGCCTCGTCGTCGGTCAGGTCGGCAAACACCACGGGCAGATAACCCAGATGGGTGTTCATCTTCATTACCGCCGAACCGCTTGTCAGACTGAATATCTTTGCTTTCGGCCATCGGGTGCGCGCCAGGGTGAACGTGAGGTCCTTGATGTTCTTAGCCACTCCACGGTGGCGGAAGTCGGGCGAAACAATCAGTCCCGACGTGGTGACATACTGTTTGTTGCCCCAAGTCTCAATGTAACTGAACCCAACGAAACGGTCGCCGCACAGGGCTATCACGGCCTTGCCCTCAATCATCTTGGTGGCTACATACTCGTGTGTGCGTTTGGCTATTCCGGTGCCGCGCACCTTGGCTGCGGCCGCCATTGTCTCAAGGATGGTGTCCACGTAGGTCTCGTGCTGCGGACCTGCCACCATAACTTCAATCTCTTCCATTCTTTTCTTTTGGTCAGCGCGGCTTCTGTGTCCACGCTCTCGCTGTATTTGCGTATTCTAATATGTATGTTCGTGTCTTAAATTACTGTGCACTAAGCGTGTGGTATATACCATGCATTCCGCGTCACACCGTCTCAAGGTCAGGCACCACCTTTTCTAGCGCACTCACCACATCGGCTTCCGAAGCCTCCTCCTTTATGACAATCATTATGGTGTCGTCGCCGGCGATTGTGCCGAGGATGTAGGGAATGTTGCCCGAGTCAATGTTGTAGGCGATACTGCTGGCATAGCCTGGGCGGGTCTTTATCACACCGATGTTGCCCGAAAACGTGATTGAGAGAAATCCCGGCACTCGCAGCATCTCCTTTATTTGTCCGGGCGTGCTCACGCGTTTGTACATCGTCACATTGGGCAACACATACACGTAGTTGCCGCGCATACTGGCAGCCTTGGCCACCTTGAGTTGTTTCAGGTCGCGGCTCAGTGTGGCCTGCGTCAGCGTGAAGCCCTCCTTGCGCAATGCGTTGAGCAGTTCTTCCTGGCTTCCTATCTCGCGGCTCGACACTATCAACCGTATGGCTTCCAACCTTTCTTTTTTGGTCTTTTCTTTCATCTTGTTGTGTATGTTTATGCGCTTAACGGGTGGCAAAGATAGTTGTTTTTATGCAAACATACAAGATTGCATGCATATTTTTGCGGTCTTTCAAAATGTATCAACGGTTTTCCATTCACCTCCATTACGTGAGCCTCCGATGCGAATTATCCGACCACTTCGCTTCAATTTCTTTATATGATAAGCAACGCCATCTTCAGTTATACCACATACAGATGCTATTTCTTTTGCCGTAACCTTAGGATTGTTACTTATTATTTTGAAAATAGTTTCCGTAGTATTGATAGCAGTTTCCGTAGCAGTTTCCGTAGTACCGGTAAAAGTTTCCGTAGCAGAAGATGTGGTTTCCGTAGTAACCGCAGGTGTTTTTGTAGTGATGTTTATGTCGTTTTTCAGTTTTAGATAGGTCTCAATCCTATCAGGGTTGCTCTTTTCCACAACCGTAGGTGCGCTCCAGCCGTTATCCCTCCATCCTTTTGCTATTACATCTGCACCAGTGCCACCCTTTTCTCCAATACCCAAGAACAATATTCTTGCATTTTTGTATAGGTTCTATTCTGAATTTCGAGAATGGCGTAATGTGTGGCAGATTTGTCACATAAAGTGTTTTTTGTGCTCGTGTAGTAGCTGTGTATGCCCACCTCAAACTGTCATCATTAAGTCCAGTTCTATCTGTGTAGTCAACGAATACTTTGCCCCATTCGCCACCTTGGCATTTGTGCCCAGTTACGGCATAACCATATTTGGCACGTATTGCATTATAATATTCGTCTGACAATAGTGCTTCTGCAAAAGCCCCCGTGCCAGGTTTTAATTCTGGATGCCTCATGCAGAAATTAATATATAAAGCTCTGTTTTCATCAATGGAAATTGTTGCAGTGTCACTTGTCAATAAATCTTCAAGTAACATACATAACATTTCATTTCCATCACCATCAGTTACTGTTACTTGAACAAAGTTTAACGTAATAATGACACGCTGTTTTGCACCTCCTCTCTGGATATATACAGGGGCTGACTGTTGTGTTCTTGCTCCTACAGAAAGTACTGGGACAAACTCTCCATTCATACGATTTAGTCTATAATTATTCTGTGTAATAAGCAGAATGTCATTTACTCTAAGAGGCACATCTTCACCATAAAGAGCCTTACGAATATCTCTATTATATCTACTTGCAGATTTGTTAGAATAGCAGATGATAACACTATCATGTACCTCGGATACCTTTCTGTGATCAATATATTTATCAAGGAATTGTTCTGACGGAACAGTTTCCACATCATCTTTTTGCTCTTCGAATACAAGTTGATTGCGCTTATCTTTATTGAGAAGGTCACGTATCATCATGGCATTCTTGAGGATAACGCTATCACCCTTTTGACGGAGCACTTCGGTAAGTTCCGCTTCGACAACTTCCAGGCCTTTTCCTTGGAAATATTCTGTACTTAATGCACTTGAAACAGATTCACCTACAGGAGGCAATTGCGCTGGATCACCTACAAAGATTACCTTGCCGCCAAAGTTAGGACGTACATATGTAAGAAGATCATCCATCAGATTATCTGTACCGAATATAAACAACTCATGTTCAATCTTGCGAGAACAAACCATTGATGCTTCATCTACTATTGCTACTATACCTCCTTCTTTGTCTGACTTACGAATAGGAAATACAAACTTGAACTCAGACTCTGCAACATCTTTGACTCTTTTAGGCACAAGATGGGCTTTTTCATAAATAGCTTTATGTATTGTTGTCGCTTTGTACCCTGTTTTTGCGAAAAGAACTCTTGCCGCTCGTCCAGTAGGAGCCATCATTATCAATTGGCGACTTTGAGATATATAGCCTGCTACTTCTTTCACCATTGTGGTTTTGCCTGTTCCAGCATAACCCCGAAGGATAAAAACAGACGCATCGCTATTGAGGAAAGCTTTGATTTGTTCAAAGACTTTATTTTGTTGAGCTGTAAGTCCCATATTGTCCATCATCTGAAAATATTTACTTTCTACTCCAAAATCCTGTTATAATGGGCAATCCGCAGTGTTGGTATTCGATGCAAAGGTATATCGGAAACAAGGTGTTCACTTCCCATTCATAATTTTCACCGCACGTTCATTTTCGTGCAGAAAACGAGCAAGAAAACGGGTAGCCGACCCACACCGAAAGTCATGTCGTACGACTATGCACCCTCATGTCGTACGTTCATAGAACCTATGGTCATACGACATGACAACCTCATAAAAAACGGCGCCTATGATGGAAGAATCACTACAAGAACAAATCAAAGGTCAAAGATGTCTTTCTCAACAAAAGTGGAACAGTGACTATAGATTGTCGTAAATAGGTGCGATGCCCGATGCACGTACGTGCGTTTTATAATGAGGTATAGTCTCGATGCCCGATGAAGTATAGCCTTGAAAGCAAGTGAGGTATAGTCTCAAAGGATTTTGAGGTATATGTGTAATATGCCCCAAGTCGGTTCAAAGAAAATATTGCTGTCAGCTAAGTAATGTTCAAAAAAAACGACTTCCACAAGTTTACAGATGCACATTCCATATTTTTCACGCCCTGTCTTTTTGTTGCTTTTGCGTCTTCTTTTCAGCCGCATAGCCCGCTATGCTCCTTCAAAAAAGACGGCAAAACCGTCCAAAAGACAGGACAAACTTGAGGAAGTTATTCTTTGAACATTACCAAGGAGTGTCGGATTACTTCATTGAGAAGAATGTGAGTACATAATTGTATCCTCTTCCCCCGTCATAAGATTCGCTTATACTCTTGACGCGGTTGTTGTCCCAAAGAGTGTATGAGATGTTTGTCGTCTGCCATTCGTCATAATTGGGATCCCCATCGGAATAGTTGCTGTATGAGTGGTACGTCATCTTTGTCGGCAGCTGGCTGCTGGCATTGCCGAGATAGCCCGTCTGTGCAAGTACATACGTCAGAGGACTGTACGTCACCATCGCCTTACACATCTGCGGAGTCATATAATTATATGTGTTTGTGGGAGCATAGTCATATCCGAAGGTGTATTCCAATGCCTCTCCGTCGTATGAGAAAGAAACCTTGTTCAGCGAGCCGCCTGTGTAGACATAATTGACGGAGGTGTTGATGTTCTCGTTTATTTGTTCTCCCTCATCGTAGCCGGTCTGCTTGCCGGAAAGCCCAATCCGGGCAATCCTGCCTTCTGCTGTGTATGAGCAGGTTACGTTGACGTTCGCTTTGTAGCTATAGGAACTGCCATCGTCATTCTGCCCGTTCTCGGTGAACTTTTCCAGGTATGAGGCCACAAAGCCATCGGTATTGAACTGGAAGTTAGTCGCTGACCATGTGTTCGCTTCACCGTCATTTTCCACCGCCTTTGTGTACACCCTCACCAGTTTGCGTCCCGTCGGCTCTGCCGCACGTGTAGAGGAAGCATATTCAAACGTGTATTCACATCCGCCCATGGTGGCGCGGCTAACGGTTCCGTCCGAATTGTAGTCTATGTTTAAGGATTGTTCGCCGTTGTCGGTCACGATGCTCTGCACACGTACACCATCCACCACAGATGCAGGGATGCTTATCTCCGTTCCGCCATCGCTTCCTCCGTTCCCGTTGTCGTCATCGCCGCCGCATGATGTGAAAGTCGCCACAGGCACGGCAATCATCATAAAGGCAGATAAAGCCCATAATAAATTCTTTTTGAGATTCATTTGTTTTTTTTGTTGGTCGTGTCGCATCTTCTTGTATTGTGCGATGTTATTTGTTTCACTTAAACCTGCGGGCGACCGCTCTTTCGAGCGTACAAAGTCCCTTGCGCTCCGTTCGTTTTCTGTCTGACTTCCGACCTCCTTTTTTATGTGTTACTACTGCCAAAAAAAATGTCTTATAAGAAATCAAGTCTGTCGACTTTCCTTTATTATATTTGTCAATTGTTGATTGGCAAATATATAAAATATCGTTCAAATAAAAGAATAAGTTATTAAAAATATTTACTTTTTACTCTAAATTTCGGTTATATGGGTAATCCGCAGCGTCTCCATACACAACGGCGTGAGTGACTTTTCCTTTTTGTTCGGCATCTTCGAAGCCGATATTGCATGTATTTTCGCCAAAGATTGCATACATTTTCGGCGAAAATCATATCGATTTTTAGCCAAAATTGATGTGATTTTTAAAGCGGCTGGTTGCCAATGGATTATAGATACAAATGTTTTGAGGCAAAAACGGCAAAAAGGCGGGGAGAGGAAACCAC
>CAVGKZ010000009.1:0-22799 GCA_963630025.1 bacterium
TCGCGACCCCAACCTTGGCAAGGTTGTGCTCTACCAACTGAGCTATTTCCGCATATTCCCCTCTTTGCCCCTATCCGGCTTGTCCGCCGTCCGCCTTTAAGGCTTCGCTGCGCGGCTCGCGCGGTGTGCGGAGAGAGAGGGATTCGAACCCCCGGTACCTCTCGGTACGGTAGTTTTCAAGACTACTGTAATCGACCACTCTACCATCTCTCCAATGTTGTCTGCACTTCTCTCTGACGCTTGCCGCACTTCGTCTTGAGGCCGTTTGCCTTCCTCTCAACAGAAATGTGCTTGCTTCAGATGAGCAATCCAAACTGTTTGTAGAACGGCTGCTGCCGTTGGGTTGATTGCCGTCAAGCGAGTGCAAAGGTACGGCCTTTTTTCAAAAAAAACAAGTTTTCGATGCTTTTTGTTGTCTGTCGTCTGCAATTCTTTTCGTTTAAGGGCTTGTCCTTTCAGGATTATGCGCAAAAAGCTGACGTTTCCTGCGTTGTATCTATATATTAAGGATGGTTATATAAATTACCACCGTAATTTTGCTTAAAGCCGGGTGATTACGTTTTGTCATCTTGTGGTCTATTTTTCAGTCCAATCTGCCTGTTCGTCCATGAAAATAGACTCGCAATCTGCCAAAGCTAATTTATAGAACCATTCTTAAATGTTTGCCCCGGGCAACTCGTTGATTGTCTGCCGTTTCAAAAATCGCATAAATTTTGGCTAAAAATAGATATGATTTTCGCCAAAGATATATGCTATCTTTGGCGAAAATGTATGCAGTCTTTGCCCACGATAGGGGCTTTTGTCCTTAGAGGGGTGGGGAGGGAGTTCAGGTGGGTTCTATAAATACCATCGTAACAAACTTATGGAACCCTCCTTTACAGCAGCGGCGGCAGTTGGCCGAGCTTGATGCCGTTGCTGCCCTTAATCAGTATGTAGCGGTTTTCGGGGCGGTCGGCCTCGATGGCTTTCTTCACCTCTTCCACATCCTTGAACTTGCGGAAAGCGCAGTCGGTGTGGGAAAATTCTTCACCGACGAGCCACGCTTCGTCAAGCTGGATACTCTTGAGAAAGTCAACCACGCGCTGATGCTCCTCTGCGCTCACGTCTCCCAGCTCGCGCATGTCGCCGAGGATGGCCATCTTGTGCGGCACCTCCATGTCGCGGAAGTTGCGCAATGCTGCCGCCATACTGGTGGGATTGGCGTTGTAGGCATCCACAATGAGCTTGTTGTGCGCGGTGACTTCAAGCTGCGAACGGCTGTTGCTCGGCTTGTATTCGGCCAGTGCCGCGCACACGTCGGCTTCGGTCACGCCGAAATAGATGCCTATGCAGGCTGCGGCAAGCATATTGTATATGTTGTAGGTGCCAATCATGTTGGTCTGCACCTTGTGCCACTGGCCTTCGGCACACTTCCAGCGGAACTGGAGGAAGGGCGAGCACGACAGGACTTCGCCCGAGACGTTGAGCGAGGAGTCGTTGCCCGTGCCGTATTTCACGAGGTTCAGTCCGTTGGACATGCCCATCAGGTGTTCGTTTTCGGCGTGTATGAACACGACGTTGTCTTTTCTTCCGCGCAGGAAGTCGTAGAGTTCGCCCTTCGTTCTGACCACTCCCTCAAACGAGCCGAAGCCCTGCAGGTGGGCGCGCCCCACGTTGGTTATCAGTCCGTAGCCCGGCTCTACGGTCTCCACCAGCGTCTTGATGTCGCCGGGATGGCTCGCTCCCATCTCCACCACGGCTATCTCGTGGCTGGAATTGAGGCGGAGCAGGGTTTTTGGCACGCCTATGTCGTTGTTGAAGTTGCCCTCGGTGTGCATCACGTTGTACTTCTTTGCGAGCACGGCCGACACGAGTTCTTTGGTGGTGGTCTTGCCGTTGGTGCCCGTGATGCCTATCACGGGTATGGAAAACTGTCGCCTGTGGTGGCGCGCGAGTTGCTTCAGCGTGGCCAGACAGTCGTCAACGAGTATGCAACGAGGGTCGTTGGCGTATTCCGGCTCGTCGACCACAGCCCGCGAGCAGCCTTTTTCGAGAGCGGCGGCGGCAAACTTGTTGCCGTCAAACGATTCGCCTTTCAGTGCGAAAAACAAAGACCCCTTGGGACAGTCGCGGCTGTCGGTGGTCACAACGGGGTTGGCTTTGAAGATTTTGTATAGTTCTGCTATGTCCATAATCTTGTTTTTAACTTTTGCAAAGTTAGTGCAAACGAGTGTAATATAATAATGTAGGGTTCAAAAAGCGGCGGTTTTTGCGGAGGCGGCAGGCGCAGGAACGGAGAGAAGGGCGCGGGATGTTATGCTTTATTAACCCGACAACCGCTTGCCGTTTGTTGCAAAGTCTGTATTTTAGCGGCCTGAAAACGCCTGAAAGGGCAACAAAAAGAAAGGTAAAAACGATGAAAAGGATTATGACTGCTGCCGCTCTGATGGCAGCAATGGTGTGCTTCGGAACTAAGGCAAGCGCACAGACAGTTGAGACTAAGGTGAAGAGTGAGTGCTGCAAGGCAGGAACTGCGGTGGCAAAGACTTGCTGCAAAGCGGTTTCGGACACGGCAAAGGCAAAGGTGGCAAAGGCTAAGTGCTGCGCAAACGCGGCAAAGACGAAGGCCACAACGGCCACTGCAAAGGCTGCAAAAGCCGGGAACAAGGCCGGAGCTGCCGTAGGTAAGGTGCTCAATTCCAAGAAAAAGGCGGCAAAGAAGGCTGCCGTTGACGCTACAACAGCAGCTACTACGCAGGTGAAGAACGCCACGAAGTAAGCCATGGAGCATGCGTCATGGCTTTACGCAATGACATAAAAATGCGCTGGAGAACAACTCTTCAGCGCATTTTTATGTGTCAAAGTTTCCCCTGCTCCCGATAAGAATAGTAGTTGCCGTCGGTTATTATCACGTGGTCGGCCAGATAGATGCGCATGGTTTCGGCTGCGGCCTTGACGCTCTGCGTGAGCCGGTCGTCGTCGCGGCTGGGAACGGTGTTGCCCGACGGATGGTTGTGGCACAGGGCTATGATCGTTGAGTTGTTCAACAGGGCTTCGCGCATGATTATCCGCACGTCCACCGCCGTCTCACTTATTCCTCCGTGGGATATGCACTGGCTCTTTATGAGCTTGAAGTTGCGGTTCATCAGCAGAATCCATGCCTCCTCGGTGTCCAGGTCCTGCATCTTCGGGCGCATATAGTTGTATATGGCGGTGGCGGAACCGAGGTCGGCTCTCTCCTCCGCCTTTTCCATCTGCCTCCGCTTGCCCAGTTCGCACGCCGCAAGTATGGTGATGGCCTTGGCAGGCCCCACGCCGTTGTACTTGGTCAGTTCGTTTATTGTGCGCTTGCCGAGCGTGTTCAGATTGTTGTTGCAGTCGGCCATGACGTGTTTCATCAGTTCCACGGCACTCTCCCGGGTAGAGCCTGAACCAATCAGTATGGCCAGCAGTTCGGCGTTGCTCAATGCCGAGGCACCGAGGCGTGCCATTTTCTCTCGCGGACGGTCTTCTTCCGCCCATTGGTTGATGTTCAGCTTTTCCATGCCGTCCGTGTTTTTTTGCCTGTCGCCCAGCCGTTTTGCAGCAAGGCAACAGAGAGTTTCTACTTGTAGAATGTCTTGTCGAAGGCGTGGAACTCGTCGTGACGCAATATGCAGCGCTTCCACCATGCACTGATAAAGCCGAATCCGTAGCCCATCAGTTGCACGAATGCTGCGGCAACGGATATGGCTCCTATCCTGCAACTGCGGTTCTTCAGTGCAGAATCGAGGAAGAGCAGCAGCGCGTAGGCAATAATCGGCAGCCACGGAGCGGCGCACAGCCAGTACCAACGGTGTGGGTCGCAGTAGGACATTAGCACTCGTCCCACCGCAGAAGTGAGCACCAGGGCGATTACGCCAACGGTGAAAACCATGGGAAGAAGGTGAACCAGCTTAAGCGATTCGGGATATTTCTTGTAGAGATTGATGCGCGCAATGCCGCTGTTGTACACTTGGCGGAAGAACTTGCGCAGGTCGGTGCGACGCTTGTGCCACACCCATGCTTCGGAAAACAGGCGGCAGCGGCATCCGGCCTTGAAGATGCGTATGCTGAAGTCGATGTCTTCGCCGAAGCGCATGGGCGAAAAGCCGCCGAGGCGCAGATATACGTCGCGCCGTATGCCCATGTTGAACGAGCGGGGATAGAACTTGTCGAGCTTTTTCTTGCCGCCCCTGATGCCGCCGGTGGTGAAGAAGCTGGTCATGGAGTAGCTTATGGCCTTCTGGGTGTCGGTGAACGACGGGTGCGAACGGTCGGGTCCGCCAAAGGCGTCGGCCGGTTTGCGCTCCAGCTCCGCACTGACGGCTGCGAGGTATCCCTCCGGCAGCACCACGTCGGAGTCGAGTATGAGCAGGTATTCGCCCTTTGCCCGCTCCGCACCATAGTTGCGGCTCTGTCCTGGGCCGCTGTTCGGCTTGGCAAAGTAGGCCACATTGAGCCTGTCGCAGTATTTTTCCACCACACTGCGGCAGTCCTTTTGCGACCCGTCTTCAACGATTATCACCTCAAAGTCCTTTTCCGTTTGCCGCGTAAGACTGTCGAGCAGTTCGTCAACCTCGTCGGGACGGTTGTACACGGGCACTATTATGGAGTATTTCATGGGCTTCACCTTTCTGTTAATGGTTGCTTTAGGTCTGTTGATAGTTGCTTTTAAGGAGCAAACGCCCCTCCTCGGTATATAGAAAAAGACGCATGACACACAGTGCCGGGCATCCTCCGGAGCTGTGCGTCATGCGTCTTCACGGCATAGTCGCCACGGTTGCAGCGGCTGTTTTTATTCCTTCACGCGGCTCAGATAGCTGCCGTCGCGTGTGTCAACCTGTATGAGGTCGCCCTCATTGATGAACAACGGCACGCGTATCTCCACACCCGACTCAAGCGTTGCGGGCTTGGTGGCGTTGGTAGCGGTGTCGCCCTTGATGCCAGGTTCGCTGTGGGTCACGCGCAGATTGGTCTTTACAGGCATCTCGGCGTACAGGATTGTGCCGTCGGTAGTGTCGGTCACAACCTCCACGATGTCGCTCTCCTTCATGTATTCATGGCCAATCACGAGGTCGTTGGCGATTGGAATCTGCTCGTAAGTCTCCTGGTTCATGAAGATGCGTCCCGTAGGATCCTCGTAGAGATACTGGTAGGGGCGGCGCTCGATGCGGACGTCTTCAAGCTTGAAGCCCACCTGGAATGTGCGGTCGAGCACACGTCCGTCGGTAACGTTCTTCAGCTTGGTGTTCATCACCGTGTTGCCCTTGCCGGGCTTTCTGTGCTGGAAGTCGATGCAGACCCATATCTGGTTGTCCAGGCGGATGCATGTCCCCTTCTTGATGTCTTGTGAATTAATCATGTTGTTGTTATAATAATATGTATGTGTATGCGTTTTATCTGCATTTTTACGGGTGCAAAGGTACTTATTTTCTTGAAAAAAGAGTAAAATGAGGACCTAAAAAACGCTTATTCCTTTGGAGTTACGAAAAAAATGCGTACTTTTGCAGCCCAAAGTATTGAAGAATAAACGATAAAAATAGCAAAGAACGATGAAAAGAACATTCCAGCCCCACAACAGGAGAAGAGTGAACAAGCACGGCTTCCGCGAGAGAATGGCCACAAAGGACGGCCGCCGCGTGTTGGCATCACGTCGTGCAAAGGGTCGCAAGAAACTGACCGTTTCTGACGAACACCACGGAAAGTAAGTTCCTCATGTAGGGCTTCCGTAAAGCAAAAGCTAAAAGAAAGGGCAAGTCTCGGCGACTTGCCCTTTTTCTGTGTGGTCTCCAGAACGGGACTCTTGTGCGGTTGCTCATCATAATCTTGCGCAACTTCGTAATGCCGGCTTTGGTCACGATGCGGACTTTCATATCTGCACGGCTGAGACAGTAGGATATGAGGGAAACCATATGTCTTACAGCAATCTTTGTGTTGCATATTCCTTTTCACCTAAAATACCGTTGCAGGAAGGCTTTTACGTGCTCTGTATACTCCTTTGGGTGGTCTATGTACGACCGGGCGTGCTCGGAATTAGGGGCTATCCACAGTTCTTTAGGCTGCGGTTTGGCCTCATAGAGAGGGTGAACCATCCATGTGGGCACAAAGGTGTCGGCACTTCCGTGGATGAAAAGCATGGGGCGGCGGCAACGGCTCACCTGCTTCAGGGGTGAAGCCTCGTCGAAACGCCAGCCGTAGCGCATGCCGCAAAGTGCCGAAGTGGAATACATGAGAGGGAATGACGGCAGGGAGAACTGCGTGCGGAGCTGCCCTGCAAACTCGTCCCACACGCTTGTGTAGCCGCAATCCTCCACGAAACACTTCACATACGGCGGCAACTGCTCGCCCGAAAGGCACATCGTCGTGGCAGCACCCATCGACACTCCGTGCACAACGACACTAACCGTGTCGCCCCGGCGGGCAAAGAGGTCATGGGCAACGGCCGTCCAACGCTTCACGTCAAGCCGGTCTTTCCACCCCATCTGTATGGCTTCGCCGTCGCTGAGGCCGTGGGCGTTGAGGTCGGGCAGCAGGATGTTGAAGCCCAAGTCGCGGTGATACATCCGTCCGAGGTAGAGAAACTTAACGGAACAGTCCTTGTAACCGTGCACAACCACTGCGGTGCGCCCGTGCGAACTGTCGCAGCGCAGGTAGAGGGCGTGTGCCTTGCGCCCGTCGGACATGGCGATTGTAGTGTCGCGCAGCAGTCTTGCGGTGCGCAGACTGTCCACCCACGGCTTCATGTCGGGCGCACGACTGTATAGCACCGAGTATGCACTGTCCACGTCCTGACGGTTGGGGTCGGGCGAGAGCGAGAAACTGAGCATGTAGAAACTGCCGCCAGTGACAACGGCCAGTACCGCAACGACAATGGCGGTCAGTGTGATTTCAATCTTTTTCTTCATACGGCTTGTGTAAATGTGGGGCCGGAACAGCCTCTGCAAAGCATGGTTTCGGGCAGACCCGGTTTTGTTCAAGCTGGGCTTAACAAAAAGGCGAAGAGCGTAGAGTCTTGTGACCCTTCTGCACTTCGCCTTGTTGTTCCTGCGGACATGAAATCCGCCTGTGCCGCGAGCGGGACTCGAACCCGCACAGCCATTACTGGCCAAGGGATTTTAAGTCCCTCGTGTCTACCAATTCCACCATTGCGGCTTTCTACGGCACGGATAGTGGCTGCAAAGTTACCTTTATTTATCTGAAAAGCCAAGGATATTCATCACGCAGCCAGTACTTTTACACATTTTAACGGCATGGGAATCAAGTCCTCAGGCCTCCGTTCTTCCTGCGAATTTTCCGTATGCGCTATACAGCACCGCGAAGAAAACTGCTGCGGACACCCATCCCGCAAACACGTCAATGGTGTAGTGGGCGTAGATGTAAACCGTGGAAAAGCACAGCAAGACATAGAACGGCAGGAGGAAATACAGCAACGCGCGGTTTTTCGACGTCCATACGAGGAGCATCAGAATGGTGCTTATGCCCACATGGCTGCTTGGGAAGGCTGCCGTCGGGCGTTCTCCTGCGGCGTGGGCATCGGCCACCATGCGGTAGAAGAAGCCGTTCTGATAGCCCGGACTTGTCAGCGCGTCCTGATGGGTGGCGAAGTAGTGCCCCAAGTCGGGGAAGTTTCCGCGCGCAATCTCCGCCAGTCCTACGGCGTTGTAGTAGTATTGCGGCCCCGTGACAGGCAGTGCTATATATATAATGTAGTAGATGAAGAACGACGCGAGGATGACAAACGACGCGCGACCGAACTCCCTGTAACGCCAACCGAAGAAGTAGACGGTGACAATGACTATCATGGGGAAGTATGACGAGTAGCCCAGGTCCATCAATTCGCTGAACACCGCTCCGCTGAAGTGACGGCAAAAGAGCAATGACGGCTGACAGCCGAACAAGTTCTGTTCGCATTGGGCGAAGATATGGTCAAGATTGGGGAACATCCGGTTGAACTCGTAGGTGTCTGGATACCACCATGAGAGCAGGGCCATCTGCAGTGCCACACGGAAAAACAGCGTAAGGCGACATGGCACGAGCCTGTAAACAAACCACACGGCGACGGTCATGGCCACCACACGCAACCGTCCCCAAAGCATTGATTCGGGGTTGTGGAGCTTTGTGTAGGTGAAAAGCATGAGCAGAAGCGTCAGCACAAGGTAGCCCATCACCACCCACTCTATGGCGAGCAGTCCCTTCTTGGGGCTTTTTTCTATACGGAATATGTCGGTTATAGTGTTCATTATGCAATTAAAATAACAGTTTCGGGGAGAACACGCCTATAGCCAGCCGTGCTCTTTATACCACTCCACGGCCAGTTTCACTCCGCGCTCCAAGTCGTACTCGGGCTTATAGCCCAGTTCTTCGCGTGCGTTGGATATGTCGCAACGCCAGTTGCGCTGACAGAGAATGTGGTATTTGTCGTTGTTGAGAGCCGTCACCTTGCCCGTAATGCGGCCTACATATTCGCCACACCATGTCACCAGGCGCAGCACCCATAGCGGTGCTTTTATGCGAACCACCAGTTTTACGCCCAGTTCGCGCTTCAGCAGGTCGCTGAACGTGCGCGACGAATACACCTTGCCGTCGGTAAGGAAGTATTTGCCACCCACTTTGCCGTGGTCGCAAGCGAGGAACACGGCCTGCACCACGTCCTGTACATACACGAAAGTGATGTCCTGCCGGCGGTAGCCTACGGCAAAATCGCTGTGCCCCTTTATGCTTTGAGCCATGAGAAAGTAGTCGTGTTCGCGCGGTCCGTACACGCCAGTGGGGCGCAGTGTGACGCACGGCAGTCCCTTCATGGCGTCCAGTCGCCTCTCTGCCTCCAGCTTGCTGCGCCCATAGGCGGTGTTCGGCTGCGGAGTGTCGCCGGGTGTTATGTCGCCGTAGGGCTGTTGCTCGCGCACGGGGCCGAATACGCTGAGGCTGCTGATGAACACGAAGCGGCGCAAGGGCATTTTCGCATCTATGAGAGCAGCCGCCAGATTGGTCGTGCCCTCGGTGTTTATGCGGAAAAAGTCGTCGGCATGAAGTGTTTTGGTGACTCCGGCGGCATGCACTACATAGTGGAACACGTGGCCGCGAAAAGCTTCCACGAGCGACTGTCTGCTGCTGAAATCAAGTTCAATGAAGTTTATGCGCTTGTCGGTGAGCCACTGTCTGCTGCTCGAACGGCGCACTGCTGCCCATACGTTCATGCCTCGCTTGAGTGCCTCTTCCACGATGAAGCTGCCAATGAAGCCCGAAGCTCCGGTGACAAGTATGTTTCTGCCTGAAAGGTTGTCTGTTTCCATATATGATAATGGTGGTTCACAAAAAAAGGTGTAAGTCCTGCAAAGGTACAACATTTGAGCCGCTCCGGCGGCCTAAGGGCAGAACAAAAAAAGAACGCGGTATGAATCACTCACCCCGCGTTCTTTCCTAACGGATGTTGGTATTAATCAGAGTGTAAACACTCAGAACAGTCATTATAACTACCGATACCAACAAGACCGTTGTTCGAAAATCTAATAACATAATCTTTACCTTAAATCTATTAACTACTAACCTAATGAATAACAGTACTTTCATCACGAAAGCACTGCAAAGTTACGGTCTTTGTGTGCGTTAACAAAACATCTCGCACCGTTTTTGTGGTTTTTTATGCACGTTTTTGACTTATGTCAAGGATGAGAGCAAAACGGATAGCGAAGGGAGAAGACGTTACTGACTCTCCACCGCCCTGTCGCATATCTGTCCAACTTCGGATTTTTTAACGCTCATTTGCTTGGTAGCCAGTGTTTTTATGGCTACCTTTGCAAATAGGATACGACAAAAACACAGCAGACAACAACTATAACAGAGGATTTCCGCATGGCTTTAATGTGGAAATTCTTTCTTTTTTGATGTCTGGTGAACCGATATTTCAATAACAAACTAAACGTAAAATTATGGCTTATATGTCACAAGACGGCTACGACAAGATGGTAGCCGAGTTGAAACGTCTGGAGAGCGTAGAGCGCCCCAAGGCGTCTGCCGCCATCGCTGAGGCTCGCGACAAGGGTGACCTTAGCGAAAATTCGGAGTATGACGCCGCAAAGGAGGCGCAAGCTCATCTCGAAGATAAAATCAACCAGATGAAACTGGCTCTCCAAGAGGCTAAGATAGTGGACACGTCAAGGCTCAGCACCGACTCGGTGCAGATTCTTTGCAAGGTGGAAATGACCAATCTGACCACCAAGACAAAGATGTCTTACACCATCGTGAGCGAGAGTGAGGCCAACCTGCGCGAGGGAAAAATCTCCATAAAGACCCCAATCGCACAGGGACTGCTGGGCAAGAAGGTGGGCGAAACGGCCGAGATAACCATTCCGCGCGGCACCATCAAGCTCCGCATAGACAAGATTTCAATAGCATAAATCCACTTGACTCTACTGCGACATGGACATTTTTTCTAAGATAGCAGCCGGAGAGATACCCAGCTACAAGTGCGCTGAGAGCGACAAGTTCTATGCCTTTCTCGACATCAATCCTCTGGTGAAGGGTCACACGCTGGTGATACCCAGACGTGAAGTGGACTATGTGTTTGACATGGAAGACGACGAGCTGGCCGAATACCACGTGTTTGCCAAGAAGGTGGCGTGCGCCATCAAGCGTGCATTCCCGTGCATCAAGGTGGGAATGGCAGTGCTCGGACTCGAAGTACCGCACGCCCACATCCACCTCGTGCCCATGAATTCGGAAAAGGACATGCTCTTTTCCAATCCGAAGCTGAAGCTCAGCGAGGACGAATTCTGCGAAATCGCCGACAAGATCTACGGCGAATTCAAGAAGTTGTAGATATAGACGCGCGACAAGCGCGCACCGGAGCATAAACGCAAAGCCGGCCATAGGAAATCAAAATCAGTGGATTTCCGATGGCCGGCTTTGTTGTGTTTGCATGTAATTACTGCCTGTACAGTCCCTGCCAGGCGATGGCTTGCGCCACCTTTGGCGGCACGAGCGAGTCTATGGGCAAGCCCTGACGCACCCTGCGGCGCACCTCTGTGCTGCTTATGTCCATCAGCGGAGTGTCGGCAAGCTTGGCGTTTGGGGGAAGGTGGGCGGCATCCAACGGTGCGTCGGGGCGCGGATATACTATGATGCGGTAGTGGTTGGCTATCTCGTCGGCATTGCGCCAGAGGTCGAAGTGCGCGGCATTGTCGCCACCGATGAGCAGTGTGAAGTCGCGGTCGGGACAGTCGGCGGAAAGGTGTTGCAGAGTGTTCCATGTGAAAGACGGCTTGGGCAACCGGAACTCATAGCCGCAAGCCTTCATGCGCGGCTCGTTTTCAAGTGCAAGCTGCACCAGCTCGAGCCGTTTGCCGTCGTCAAGCAGGTCGCACTGCCGCTTCAGCGGATTCTGGGGCGACACCATGAACCACACCTCGTCGAGATTCTCGCTCTCAAGCAGCCGCCGCGCAATGGCGATGTGGCCGTTGTGTATGGGGTTGAACGACCCTCCGAACAGTCCAGTGTGCAGCATTGTGGTCGGCTGTGTGGCGTGGTTGGGTCAGGCTTCTACAAAGTCTTTCACTATGGCGAGAGCCTTGCTGACGGCCTGGTCGAGGTTGTCGTTGACCACAATGCGGTCGAACTTCGGAGCTATGCCCAGTTCAAATTCGGCGCGCTCCAACCGTTGCTCAATCACTTCCGGTGCGTCTGTGCCACGGCTTTCGAGTCTCCGGCGCAGTTCTTCCACCGATGGGGGCTGTATGAACACGCTCAGTGCGCGGTCGGCATAGTGCTCCTTCACGCGGCAACCGCCGTTCACGTCGATGTCGAGCACCACGTTTTGTCCCTCGGCCAACTGCTTGTCCACCTGCGACCGCAGCGTGCCGTAGTAACGGTCTTTGTATACCTCCTCGTATTCAAGAAACTCTCCGGCCTCAATCTTGGCGCGGAACTCGTCGGGAGTGACGAAAAAATATTCCACTCCGTTGCGTTCTGTGCCGCGCGGTTGCCTGCTTGTACACGATATGGAGAACGCCAGGCGCAGCTCCTTGTGCTCCATCAACTGGCTTATTATGGTGCTTTTGCCCGTTCCGCTTGGTGCGGAGAATATTATCAGCTTTCCTTCCATGTGCTTTTTCCTTTTCCGCTGAGAGCGTTAGAGTGCGTTGAGCACCTGTTCCTTTATCTGTTCCAGTTCGTCCTTCATCTTCACCACGATGTTCTGCATCTCCGCCTGGTTGCTTTTCGAGCCAGTGGTGTTGATTTCGCGACCCATTTCCTGGGCTATGAAGCCGAGCTTCTTGCCCTGGCCGTGGCCTTCCTCCATCGTCTCGCGGAAGTATTTCAGGTGGTTGGTCAGTCGCTGCTTCTCCTCGCTGATGTCCAGTTTCTCGATGTAGTATATCAGTTCCTGCTCCAGACGGTTCTTGTCATACTCCACCTCGGGTATGCTTGCCAATCCGTCCACAATTCTGGCGCGTATCTTCTCCACCCTTTGCTTCTCGAAGGGTTCAATCTGCGCCAGCAGTGCTTCTATGTTGCTGATTTTTTCCTCAAACTTGCGTTGCAGGGCGGCACCCTCCTGCTTGCGGAAGTCAACGAGCTTTTCCACAGCGTCCGCCACAGCTGAGCGCACAGCCTGCCACTCCTCGTCGTCCAGCTCTTCGTGTTCAGTCTTCACCATCACGTCGGGCAGTCGGAGTAGCGTGGCAAACCAGTCCTGCGGTACGGGCAGTCCGAGACTGGCCGAGATGGCTTTTATCTGCTTGGAGTAGTTTTCCACGAGACTTGCGTTGATGGGCGTGGCGTCAGAGTCGGCTGTCTTCTCCACCCATACGCAGAAGTCCACCTTGCCCCTTTCGAGCGTTTTGGCCAGCATCTGCCGCATCTCCATCTCCTTTTCGCGGTATGCCGGAGCCACGCGAGCCGTCAAGTCGAGGCTCTTGCTGTTGAGCGACTTCACCTCAACCGTGATTTTCTTTCCTTTGTAGTTTACGACCGATTTGCCGTAACCTGTCATTGACTGTATCATAATCGTTGCTTCTTTTGTTCGTTGTTGACTGCCGGCGGTGCCGTGTGCGTATCGCCTGCCGTATATGTAAGTAATGTTCAAAGAATAACTTCCGCAAGTTTGCAGATGTACATTCTGTCGTTTTTTCATGCCCTGCCTTTTTGTCGTTTTTGCGACTTCTTTTGCATAAGATAGGCTGCGCCTCAGCAATTGAAGCAAGCTTCATTGCGTTTGGCTTGCACTATCTTTCAGTCACATAGCCCGCTATGCTCCTTCAAAGAAGCCGGCAAAACCGCCTAAAAATGCAGGGCAAACTTGAGGAACTTATTCTTTTCACATTACTAAGGTAGTTTTCTACCTTCGTGCAAAGGTAGTCTTTTTCGCTTAAATGAGGTTAAAAATACAGACATATTCCTGTCTGTCGTCGGCAACTGTGCCACTTTTGACCCATAACTCGGCCACTTACGACCCGTAAATGCCCCATTTACGAGACAAAAGTGGCCCATTTGCGAGTGCTAAATGGCATGGTTGCGCAAACCGTCAGTAGGACAGTGGGTTACGAGCGGGTTGTTTGATGCCGCAAGCCGCCGTGACTGGCACCGGGAGCGTTTGGAAAATATCCGACAAGCGCATCTTCTCCAATGACTATCTTGTCTCGTCGGTCTCCACAAAGAGGTCGTCCAGCATCACCTCGTCGTCAACCACGCAACTGTGCTTGTTCTTCAAAACTCCGTAGGTGGTGACCAATGTGGTGTGGGTACTGCATCTGGTTCTCGTTTCAGCGCGGAATATGGCGGTGCGTTCCCTCAATTTCTTCTCATAGTCCTTGTCAATGACATAGGGACTGTTGGAGAACTTCATCTCGCAGAGGTTGATGTTGCGGTCGGCCCGTTCTATCACGAGGTCTATCTGGGCGTTGCCGCCGTCTGTCTTGCCGCGCCATGCACTAGCATCGTTCAGAATGCGGTCTATGCCCAATGCCCTCTTGATTTCATCCAAATGAATTAGGCAAAGCAACTCGAAGCTGTAGCCTTGCCAACTCGCCACCTGCTGACTGCCCGACAGGTGGGTCCACCGCTGCTTGTCTTTGCTGTCGCCGCCGTTCACGTACTTATAATAGAACAATGTGTAGAAATCCTTGATGCGATATATCGTGTTGTTCTTGGCATTACCATACTTTGCATACGGCAATATGAAGTCACACTGTTCCAAATCGGCCAAGGTCTTGGTCAGTGCCGCACCGCCCAGCTGGATTCTCTCCGAAATCTCCTTGCGCGTAAAACCCTCTTTCCTTTCGACCAGTGTCTTGATTACGTTTATGTGGTTGTCCGGCCGCTTGAATAGAGAGGAGTACAACTCGTTGTATTCCGTGCGCAACATGGCGTGGATGCCGGTGAAAAACAGTTCGTCAATGTTGGAGAGCAGCGACATATGTGGGTTCAAAAGGGTTAGATAGTAGGGCACACCGCCCAAGATCATGTAGCACTGCGCTATCTGATACCTGTCCCAGTTGAAGTGGTGTTCGTCGAGATATTGCTCCACCTCGCGCAGATGGAACGGCCTCAGATATATCTTTTGGGTGACGCGGTTGAAGAGACCGCCCTGGTTGTGCATGATTTTGTCAACCATCCACGAAGTTGCCGAGCCGCAGGCGACAAACATGATATCGTCGCGCATGGCAGCCCAACCGTTCCAGAAGTTCTCCAGCGCCGGGATAAAGTCGGATTTTGGCGTGTCCATCCATGGCATTTCGTCGAAAAACACCACTTTCTTGTCGTTTTTGCTGGAGTCTTCCAGCAGCTTTTGCAGACACTCGAAAGCGTCGTTCCAGCTCTTCAGTTCCGGCTGAAAAACGGTCTTGGAGTATTTCTGTAGGGCTTTGGCAAACTCTACCAGTTGTTCGTCCTTGGGCATATTGTGCTTACCCACAAACGAGAAGTCGTACTTGTCCTTGAAGAACCGTCTCACCAAAAACGTTTTTCCGATGCGTCGGCGACCGTATACAACGACAAACTCAGAGCGACCAGACTCCATACATGACTGTATCACAGCCTGTTCCTTGCGTCTGCCAATCAGTTTTTCCATATCATTTAGCCTTAAATAACTTGCCAAAATTACGAAAAATATTCAGTTTTGGCAAGTTATTGCTTTGGATAACTTGCCAAAACCTTGTGTTTTTGCATGGTTTTGGCAGGTTATCGGAGAAAAAGCGACTCGCTAAGCGACAGAAAAAACACTGCTCGACACGATTTTTGCAATGTCCGTTTTGCGTTATACCCCGTTGGTCTGCTCGTCTTCCCCAATGACGTTTCCGTCTCCTTCATCGGCCAAATAATCTGCTTGGTGACGTATTCCCCAGACTTGCCCAAGTGATTTTTTGAACATTACTTATCATTTTCCCATTACTTATAAGTAATTTTGCAGTTAGTTGGCATCAAACAGCCGACGCATAGTAATGTTCAAAAACAAGTTGCGCAAGTTTGCCCTGTATTTTTAGGGTTCTTAAATCTGCACAGTTGGAAGGCTTAGTAGGTGCTGCGTCCTCGCTGCACCCCTCAAGTCAGAGAGTCTGTCTCGGGCGCAGCGAGGACGCAGTGCCCACTATAGGCAGTCGCCTGTGCTTTTTTGAAGGAGCATAGCGGACTGTGTGACTGAAAGATAGTGCAAGCCGAACGCAATGAAGCTTGCTTCAATTGCTGAGGCGCAGCCTATCTTATGCAAAAGAAGTCGCAAAAAACGGCAAAAAGACAGGGCGGAGTAGACTCCAAAAGGGCATATAGACACACTCTACAAACTTGCTCAAGTTATCTTTTGAACATTACTTAGCCAAAAGAAAAACAAAAAAATAGATATACAACGATGGAATACAATTTTAGGGAAATCGAGAGAAAGTGGCAAAAGAAATGGGTTGAACAGAACATCTATCACGTGACGGAGGACAAGAACAAGAAGAAATTCTACGTGCTCAACATGTTTCCGTACCCGTCAGGCGCCGGTCTGCACGTGGGACACCCTCTCGGATACATCGCTTCCGACATATACGCACGCTACAAGCGGCTGCAGGGCTTCAACGTGCTCAACCCCATGGGCTACGACGCCTACGGACTGCCGGCCGAGCAGTATGCCATACAGACGGGGCAGCACCCGGCCATAACCACGGTGAACAACATCAACCGCTATCGCGAGCAGTTGGACAAGATTGGTTTCTCGTTCGACTGGGACCGCGAGGTGCGCACCTGCGATCCGGGGTATTATCACTGGACACAGTGGGCTTTCGAGAAAATGTTCAACAGCTTCTACTGCAACAAGTGCAGCGCGGCCACGCCTATAGAAATACTCATCAAGCACTTTGAGAAACATGGCACGGAGGGCATCGACGTGGCGCAGACAGAAGAGCTGCAGTTCACCGCCGACGAGTGGAACGCCATGACGGAGAAGGAGAAGCAGCAGACGCTGATGAACTACCGCATAGCCTACATAGGCGAGACGATGGTGAACTGGTGTGCCGGACTGGGCACGGTGCTGGCCAACGACGAGGTGGTCGACGGCGTGTCGGAGCGCGGCGGCTATCCCGTGGTGCAGAAGAAGATGCGCCAGTGGTGCTTGCGCGTGAGCGCCTATGCACAGCGCATGCTCGACGGACTGGACACCATCGACTGGACCGACTCGCTCAAGGAGACACAGCGCAACTGGATTGGCCGCTCGGAAGGCACGGAGATGGTGTTCAAAGTGGCCGACTCAGACGTGGAGTTCACCATATTCACCACGCGTGCCGACACCATATTCGGCGTGACGTTCATGGTGCTGGCTCCCGAAAGTGAACTGGTGGACAAACTGACCACCGACGCTCAGCGTCAGGCCGTGGACGACTACGTGGCCGCAACCAAGAAGCGCACCGAGCGCGAGCGCATATCCGACCGTAAGGTGTCGGGCGTGTTCAGCGGCTCGTATGCCGTGAATCCGTTCACGGGACAGCAGATACCTGTGTGGATTTCCGACTATGTGCTGGCCGGATACGGCACGGGAGCCATCATGGCCGTGCCTGCCCACGACTCGCGCGACTACGCCTTCGCCAAGCACTTCGACCTGCCCATAATACCTCTTATAGAGGGTGCCGACGTGAGCGAGCAGAGCTTCGATGCAAAGGAAGGTACTGTGACCAACTCGCCTGCCGCAGGAGTTGAGGCTCTCGACGGCTTCTCGCTCAACGGACTGAGCGTGAAGGAGGCCATCGCCGCCACCAAGGAGTTTGTCACCAAGCACGGCCTTGGCCGCGTGAAGGTGAACTTCCGCCTGCGCGACGCCATATTCTCAAGGCAGAGATACTGGGGCGAACCGTTCCCCGTGTACTACAAGGACGACATGCCCTACATGATACCCGAGGACAAGCTGCCGCTGGAGCTGCCCGAGATTGACAAGTATCAGCCCACAGAAACGGGCGAGCCGCCATTGGGACACGCCAAGAAGTGGGCTTGGGACACCGAGAAGCAAGAGGTGGTTGACAAGTCGCTCATAGACGGCAAGACCATATTCCCCCTCGAACTCAACACCATGCCGGGCTTCGCAGGCTCGTCGGCCTACTATCTGCGCTACATGGACCCCAAGAACGACAAGGCTCTCGTGTCGCCCGAGGCCGACGAATACTGGCAGAACGTTGACCTCTACGTGGGCGGAACGGAGCACGCCACGGGCCACTTGATATACTCCAGGTTCTGGAACAAGTTCTTGCATGACTACGGAGTGTCGCGCAAGGAGGAGCCGTTCCAAAAGCTCATCAACCAGGGAATGATACAGGGTCGCTCCAACTTCGTCTATCGCATAAACAGCGACGACCACTCAAAGGCTCCCGTCTTTGTAAGTCTCGGACTGAAAGACCAGTATGAGGTGACACCAATACACGTTGACGTGAACATCGTGAGCGGCGACGTGCTCGACACCGAGGCGTTCAAGCAGTGGCGTCCGGAGTATGCCAACGCCGAATTTATCCTTGAAGACGGCAAGTACGTGTGCGGTTGGGCTGTTGAGAAGATGTCGAAGTCGATGTTCAACGTGGTCAACCCCGACATGATTGTTGAGCGCTACGGTGCCGACACACTGCGCCTCTACGAGATGTTCCTCGGCCCCGTGGAGCAGAGCAAGCCCTGGGACACCAACGGCATTGACGGTTGCCACCGCTTCCTGAAGAAGCTTTGGGCACTGTTCTACGAGAACCGCAGCGGAGAGTTCCTGCCCAACGATGAGAAGGCCACGCCCGAACAGCTCAAGAGCGTACACAAGTTGATAAAGAAGGTGACCCACGACATAGAAACGTTCAGCTACAACACGAGCATCTCGGCCTTCATGATCTGCGTGGGCGAACTGGCGCAGCAGAAGTGCCGCAACCGCGAGTTGTTGGGCGACCTCGTGGTGCTCATAGCTCCGTTTGCCCCGCACATGGCTGAGGAACTGTGGGAAGCCTTGGGACAGAAGGGCAGTGTGTGCGACGCGCAGTGGCCTAAGTGGAACGACGAATATCTCGTTGAGAGCAGCATGCAGCTCACCATATCGTTCAATGGCAAGGCGCGCTTCCAAATGGAGTTTGCCGCCGACGCCGACAACGCTGCCATCGAGAGTGCGGTGCTCGCCGACGAGAAGTCGAAGAAGTATCTCGACGGCAAGCAGGTGGTGAAGGTGATAATCGTGCCCAAGCGCATAGTGAACGTGGTGGTGAAGTAAAGGGAAAGAGGCATTAGGCAATGGACATGACACGAAGGGCTATACTCAGAGAGGTCAGGGAGTACTTCAACATCACCCTTGGCCTGTTGCTCTACACGTTTGCTTTCACCGTGTTTCTGCTGCCGTACAAGATTGTGGTGGGCGGAATAACGGGTATAGGAGCGTTGGTCTTCTATGCCACGAAGTTCCCCATGCAGTACACCTTCTTCATCATCAACGCCGTACTCATCGTCGTTGCGCTCAAGATACTCGGATGGCGCTTTCTGATGAAGACCATCTACGCCACGTTTATGCTCACGCTGATGCTTGAGTTCGCGCAGAAGATGGTGGTTTTGCCAGACGGTGAGTTCTACAAGTTGCTTGGTGACGGCAACGACTTCATGTCGCTCATCATCGGTTGTATGCTCACCGGCACGGCCTTGGCCACGGTCTTCCTCAACAACGGCAGCACTGGAGGTACGGATATTGTGGCGGCAGTGGTCAACAAGTACTGCAACATATCGCTCGGACGGGTGCTTATACTCGTCGACCTGTGCATCATCAGCAGCAGTTTGTTCATCGACACGTTCGGTCCAATAGAGATACGGTGCCAGAAGGTAGTGTTCGGCCTCTGCACGATGTTCATCGAGTGTCTTACGCTCGACTATGTGATGAACTCGCAGCGCAAGAGCGTGCAGTTCTTCATCTTCTCCCGCAAGTATCAGGAGATAGCCTATGCCATAGCGCACAGTACGGAACACACGCTGACCGTGCTCGACGGCCACGGCTGGTATACCGGAAAGGACACGAAAGTGCTGGTATTGCTCGCAAAAAAGAGTGAGAGTGTGGAGATATTCCGCCTGATAAAGATGATTGACCCCGACGCCTTCGTGAGCCAGAGCAGCGTAATCGGTGTCTACGGCGAAGGCTTCGATGCCATAAAGGTGAAGGTGAAGCGCAAAAATAAGGACAAAGGCATCTCGCACATCACCGGCATCGGCTTGATGCACGAGGGGAAAGAGATATAAAGGTGGCCTGTTTGTTGCCGCCGTAAGTTTGTCTTAGGGGTCAACGGTTAGCGTTTTGCCAAAGGCAATTTACGCAACCGCCGTATAAAAAGAACCGCATAGCTGGTCTTTTTGCCGAATTGAGTAATGTTTGAACACTGTCAAACAGTCGGCAGAAAGGCCAGTTATGCGTTTTTGCGCAGTGCGAGAGCCTCGTTTTCTGCAGCTTCCATCTGTTCGCGCTCACCGGGTCCCTTGTCGTTGATGCCGCAGAGATGGAGGATGCCGTGTATGATTACGCGGTGAAGTTCCTCGTCGTATTCCTTTCCGAACAGTTCTGCGTTGGAGCGAACGGTGTCGAGGCTAATCACGATGTCACCGTTTATGCGGTCGCCCTCATCGTAGTCGAACGTTATCACGTCGGTATAGAAGTCGTGGTTGAGGTATTCGCGGTTGACTTCAAGTATCTTTTCATCGTCCACAAACAGGTATCCTACCTCGCCGACCTTGCGACCGTGCATGGCTGCTACGGCCTTTATCCACGCCGATGTCTCTCTGCGTTTTATCTGCGGCATCTTTATGCCTTCAGCATTGTATGTTATCATGTGTGCAGTATGTGTTTTTACTGGATTATATATCTGCCTTTATTTGCAATCGTCAGGCTTTGGAAGGAAATCGCTCACGTCCCTTCCGAAGCGCATCAGTTCGCGAACCATGCTCGAAGATATGCTTTCAGTGCCCGGAGCGGCGAAGAACAACACCGTTTCCACGTCACCTATCATGCGGTTGATGTCCGCCTGTTCGCGCTCATACTCGTAGTCTTTCGCGCTTCTCGCACCTTTTATTATATAGCGTGCGCCTTCCCGACGGGCGAAGTCTACGGTCAAGTCGTCGTATTGCCTCACCTCTACCCGCCTTTCGTCGGCATACAGACGGGCGATAGCGTCCACTCGCGTCTGCGAATCATACATGCATGTCTTGTTTCCGTTCACTCCCACACCAATCACTATGCGGTCGAACAGCGGCAAAGCCTGCTGCACTATTGCGGCGTGACCAATGGTGAAGGGGTCAAAGCTACCTGTGAATATGGCTGTTGTCATGTTTTTCCGTTGTTTTTATGGACAGTATGCCGGGCTGTGGGTGCCGTTGCTTAGAATAAGCTTGGCTGTATCACGTTGCCCGAATAGGGGTTGCGCCCGAAATGCTGGTAGGCCAGTTCGGTGGCCATGCGTCCTCGCGGCGTGCGCTTGATGAATCCTTCCATTATCAGGAACGGTTCATACACCTCTTCTACCGTGCCTGCGTCCTCGCCGATGGCCGTCGCAATGGTGGAAACGCCCACGGGACCGCCCTTGAACTTGTCTATTATTGTGAGCAATATTTTGTTGTCCGTCTCGTCAAGTCCGTATTGGTCTATGTTGAGCGCAGTGAGCGACAACTTGGTTATGTCGGTGTCTATGCAACCGTTGCCCTTCACCTGAGCGAAATCCCTCACGCGGCGCAACAGTGCGTTGGCTATTCGGGGCGTGCCTCGGCTGCGTCGAGCTATTTCGAGCGCGGCGTTCTCCTCTATCGGTACGTTGAGAATGCTGGCCGAACGCTGCAGTATGCGCTGCAAAGTCTCCGGCTCGTAATATTCCAAATGCATGTTTATGCCGAAACGGGCGCGCAGTGGAGCAGTGAGAAGTCCGCTTCGGGTGGTGGCACCAACAAGGGTAAACGGGTTCAGGTCTATCTGTATCGAGCGTGCCGAAGGGCCTTTGTCTATCATAATGTCTATGCGGTAGTCCTCCATGGCCGAATACAGATACTCCTCCACCACGGGTGACAGACGGTGAATCTCGTCGATGAACAGCACGTCATTCCTTTCGAGCGAGGTCAGTATGCCGGCCAAGTCGCCCGGCTTGTCGAGTATAGGTCCGCTCGTTATCTTGAATCCCACTCCCAACTCGTTGGCTATGATATTGCTCAGCGTGGTCTTGCCCAGTCCCGGAGGTCCGTAGAGCAGCGTGTGGTCGAGCGGTTCTCCCCGGTAACGTGCCGCCTCAACGAACACTTCCAGGTTGTCCACCACCTTCTGCTGGCCGCTGAAGTCGCTGAAGCGCAGAGGGCGCAGGGCGTTCTCAAACTCCTTTTCCGACGATGTGGCCTCGTGCCTGATGTCAAATTCTCCGTTCATCGGTCTTGTGTGTGCAGATGTTACTTGCGGTATTGATACTTAAACGTGTGCAAACTTACTACTTTTTTCGATAAAATGCGACAGCCGCGTCACTAAAAAGCCCCACCACACAGGCCGTATTACAAAAAACGTGCATGAAAATTTGTTCGTTACGCCAAAACATTGTACCTTTGCACTCGCAAATAAGAAATATCGCGGAGTGGAGCAGTTGGTAGCTCGCCAGGCTCATAACCTGGAGGTCGCATGTTCGAGTCCTGCCTCCGCAACCAATATCGGCGTAACAAGTTGAAAATTCAACAAGTTGCGCCGATTTCACGTTTAAGGCTGCGCCATATCTGCGCCAAAATCCCGAAATTAGGCAACTTTCCCATAGAGATTAGGCAACTTTCCCATTTGAAGGATTTTCATGAATTGGACAACCTGTAATATCTTTCTTCAAGATAGTTTGCTAAATCAGTATAATCCGGATTGTTTCTAAGAACATTGACTACACAATGTGGATTTGCTATTACATAACGCTTTTTACCTTCTTCCGTCAAGTACGACTCCCAGGCATCCTTAACTCCTTTTATATTTCCAGCGCAGCGATATCTCTTATGACGCATAATATTTTGAAGAGGTACAACATGAATATGAATATAGTCATCTGCATTAAAATCCAGCCTATTGTTTTCCGCCCATAATGTCTGTCGCATAAGTTCATAGAAAGGTAGATTGAATAGGCTCGAATTAAAGTAACTATCATTCTCAGACTTGATATATTTAGATTTCATAATAAGATCAGAATAGTTTTCTATACGAGTTCTTCCACGTATTATTTCTTTTTCATTTTGTGAAGTTTCCAGTGTAGGAGCCTTATTTCCAGAGTCATTTTCAACAAGTTTCCATTCAATGACTAGTAGTCTGTAAAGTCTAAAAGTTGAGTAATGGGTACAAA
>CAVGKZ010000010.1:0-3216 GCA_963630025.1 bacterium
GTATAGCTCGCTATACTCCTTCACTCACAGACACATTGTCCACGAAAATAGACTCGCAATCTGCCAAAGCTAATTTATAGAACCACCCTTAACGGCAGAGGCGGATGTTTCCAATCCGCCCCACGTTATTGTTGTTGTGTTTTCGCTTACTTGTCGTTTGCAGAAATCAGCTCTATCTTGAAAATCAGTGTAGAGAAAGGCTTGATCATGCCCTGCTCACGGTCGCCGTAGGCCAGCTCCTGAGGCACATAGATTTCCCATACCGATCCGACGGGCATGCGCACAAGTGCTTCGGTCCATCCCTTTATGACCTGGTTGCAGCGGAGCTTGAGGGGTTCGCTGCGCTTATAGGAGCTGTCAAACACCTTGCCGTCGATTGTGCGGCCCTCATAGTTCACCTTCACCCATGATGTGTCGGCAGGAATGGCGCCTGTGCCTTCCTTGATCACCTTATACTGCACTCCGCTGGGCAGTGTCACTACGCCCTCTTTCTTCTTGTTGGCAGCAAGGAATTCCTCACCCTTCTTCTTGTTGTCACCATATTTAGACTGCATGGCCTTCTGGTGTATCTCATTCATCTTGGTCTGAGCTGCGGTCTGAGCCTGCTCGGGAGTCATGAGACCCTGTTTGCCTGTGGTTCCGCTGACGAAACCTGCCATGAAGTTCTTCAGAGAGATGGTCTTTGTGGAGTCGTCACCGAACACCTGCATGTTGATTCCCTTGACCATCTGGCCGGAAATCTGCTGTCCTATCTGTATACCAGCATAGTAGGCTGCCTTCTTCTTGTCGTCACCTGCGTTGGCTCCCTCGTTCAGGCCCTTGATGAACTGATCCATGTATGTAGTGTCTATACCGAGACCGTTCACAAGATAGTCCTTGAGACCCTGCGATTGTGCCATACCGATGGCATAGCTCAATGAGTCGATGTCACTCTTCAGGTCAGCCTTGGGAGTGGAGTTGCCGCACGAAACCATCGATGCGGCAGCGATAGCCGTTGCGGCTACTAATGTCAGTTTCTTCATTTTTTATGTTTTGTTTTGTTCTTTCCTGTTGTTGTGCCGACTTACACCACAGCTATGAGTTCCACGTCGAACACGAGTGTTGAATACGGCGGGATAGACGCTCCTGCGCCCGATGCTCCGTAGCCCAACATATAGGGTATAAAGAAGCGATACTTGGAACCTTCGGTCATAAGCTGCAAGCCTTCAGTCCATCCGGCTATCACCTGCTGAAGACCAAACACTGCCGGTTCTCCGCGCTGAACGCTGCTGTCAAACAGTGTGCCGTCAATCAGGAAGCCCTCATAGTGGCACTTCACCTTATCCTTGGCAGTCGGCCGCTTGCCGTTGCCCTCCTTGAGCACCTTGTACTGCAGCCCGCTGGCGGTCGTCTTCACGCCTTCCTTCTGTGCGTTGTCGGCCAAGTACTTCTCTCCAGCCTCTTTGGCGGCCTTGCCTTTCTCGGCGCGCTCGGCATTGAGTTTCTCCTCCTGCTTTGCAAAGAAGTCTTGCACTATGGTTTGCGCCTCACTGTGGGTCATTTGCAGCTTGTTGCCGTTGAGCACGTCCTTTATCGACTGTGCGAAATCATCCACATTCAGGCCGTTGGCACCCATTTGTGCCAGCTGCTGCCCGATGCCCAGGCCTAAAGCATAGCTCAGTTTGTCCATTTTTGTCTATATATATTATTAATGTGTTACGTTTGAAAAGCGTGCAAAGATACGTATTTTATCCGACTAAGCTAATCCCTTTCCATAAAAATCACTATTTTTGTGCATTATTAAAAGGGCGTTTTGGAGAGTCCAAAATGACCGCTGTCAACAAGAAAGGACATATTTTATGAAGAAAGTTGTGCTGCTCACAGGAGCCGGGATGTCGGCAGAAAGCGGACTGAGCACTTTCCGCGACGCGGGAGGACTGTGGGAGAACTATCCCGTACAGCAGGTGGCTTCACACGATGGATGGCTGGCCGACCCTGCACTTGTCACCGAGTTTTACAATGCGCGACGGCGCGAACTGCTCAAGGCCGAACCCAATGAGGGCCACCGGCTCGTGGCTTCGCTGGAGGAGCGATATGACGTTACGGTGGTGACACAAAACGTTGACAATCTGCATGAGCGTGCCGGATCGTCAAAGGTGATACATCTGCATGGCGAACTGATGAAGGTTTGTTCCAGCAACGACCCCGACAACCCTCGCTGGCAACAGACCCTGACCGCCGACAACTGCGAGGTGACGCCAGGCACAAAGGCAGGCGACGGTTCGCTGCTGCGCCCGTTCATCGTGTTTTTCGGCGAGGCGGTGCCTATGATGGAAGCAGCCGCACGCGCAGCAATGGAAGCCGACGTGTTCATCATCATCGGCACGTCGCTGAACGTATATCCTGCCGCCGGACTTGTCCAGTATGTCAAGCCCAACGTTCCCGTCTATCTGATAGACCCCAACCACGTGGTTGCGGCCGGGCGGCACGATGTCCAGCACATACAGAAAGGTGCGTCGGAGGGAATGAGGGAACTGTGCGAACGCTTATTGAACCACGAATAAAGCACGCGCCTACCAAGCCTTCCCGTTGCGCAGTGATTTTTCATTTGCGCAAGCCCTTTTGTCAACATTTGTCATCAGCGCATCTCAAAGAAAGCCTTACTTTAGCAGCTTTGTAATTATTTGATATACAATTTATTGCTGAGACTGCGAAAAATCGTATCAATTTTGCCCGAAAATCATATCAATCTTTGCCGAAAATGTATGCAATCTTTGATTGCATCGATGTGTCCAAGCCTCGCAAGCCTTGACATTTCCGGCAACCCCGCCATCACAGCTATTTACGTACATGAAGACAAGTCGCTGGGAAACTTCGATTTTTCTGATCAAAAGTCGTCGTTGGAATATCTCAATGTGGGTAACACAGGACGCACCGAACTGGATCTCACAGGATGCACCAATCTCGTGGAACTGGAATTTCCGTCTAATCCTCTTGTAACGGTTCCTAATCTCACTGACTGTACCGAGCTTACTTGGCTCAGAGTGGAAGGTTGCGGGCTGAAGACAATAGATGTGTCTAAGTTGACCAAGCTTACCGAATTTTATTGCTACGACAACTCACTCGAAAGGCTGGACATCAGTAAAAACACTAAGCTTGTGCGACTAATCTGCAACAATAACGCAATGAGCGAAATTAAGGTTTGGCGTTTGTTTGACCTCGACAACCCACCCATAG
>CAVGKZ010000011.1:0-24906 GCA_963630025.1 bacterium
GTATATATGCCGTTTACTGATCGTAAATGGCACACTTATTTCCGTAACTATGCCGTTTACGAGTCGTAAATGTGCCGTTTACGGATTGCAAATGGCGCAGTTACGAGGTCGAATACTATACTCTTTTACCTGAAAGCTGGTCTCTTTTCACTAAACAACGTGGTTGTTTCGCTGCACAGCGCAGCCATATTTCCAGCAAAGGGTTTTGTCACAACACGTTAGACTTGCACACTCAAAACTCGCGTATTTGCCGTCACAGGTGCGCTCCATAGATTTTGCGAGAGTTATGCGCAGACTTTTGTAAACAATCCCTACTGTTTTTAACACGCCGCCTATTGCCGCAACTGCCACACCTACTATCGTGGACAGCACGAAATGGCACACATTTCCGATGAATAGTTTTTTTTATTAACGAAATTTACTATATTTGCATACGAAAACATAAATCCAATAACTATTTTAACCGTATAAATACACCTAACTTATGAACGAAAAGAGAGTTTACACCTTCGGCAACGGAAAAGCTGAAGGCAAGGCGGACATGAGAAACCTCCTTGGCGGTAAGGGTGCCAACTTGGCTGAAATGAACCTTATCGGTGTGCCAGTACCTCCGGGATTCACTATCACTACTGACGTTTGTAACGAATACTTTGAAAAGGGCAAGGCCGATGTTGTGGCTCTGCTCAAGGAAGACGTGGCCAAATCAGTGGCACATATCGAGGGTCTGATGAACAGCAAGTTCGGCGATGTGGCCAACCCGCTGCTCGTCAGCGTGCGTTCCGGCGCACGCGCATCAATGCCCGGCATGATGGACACCATCCTCAACCTCGGTCTGAACGACGACGTGGTGGAGGGATTGGCCAAAAAGACCGGCAACGAACGATTCGCCTACGACAGCTATCGCCGCTTTGTGCAGATGTACGGCGACGTGGTGCTCGGCATGAAGCCCGTGAACAAGGAAGACATCGACCCGTTTGAGGCCATTATACAAAAGGTGAAGGCGCAGCGCGGCATCACTCTCGACAACGAGATGAACGTGGACGAACTGAAGCAGCTCGTCACTCTGTTCAAGGCCGCCATCAAGGAGCAGACGGGACAGGACTTCCCGACCGACCCGATGGAGCAGCTGTGGGGCGCCATCTGCGCCGTGTTTGACAGCTGGATGAACGAGCGCGCCATACTCTACCGCAAGATGGAGGGCATACCCGCCGAGTGGGGAACGGCCGTGACGGTGATGGCAATGGTGTTCGGCAACATGGGACCCACCTCTGCCACTGGTGTCTGCTTCAGCCGCGACGCCGCTACGGGCGAAAACCGCTTCAACGGCGAGTATCTCGTCAACGCTCAGGGCGAAGACGTGGTGGCAGGTATACGCACACCGCAGCAAATCACCAAGGAAGGCTCGCTGCGCTGGGCTAAGCAGCAACAGATACCCGAAGAGGAGCGCGCCGCAAAATATCCTTCAATGGAGGAGGCTATGCCGGAAATCTACGCCCAGCTCAACGCTCTGCAGGACAAGCTGGAGAAGCACTACCACGACATGCAGGACATGGAGTTCACCGTGCAGGAGGGCAAACTGTGGTTCCTCCAGACCCGCAACGGCAAGCGCACTGGTACGGCAATGGTGAAGATTGCCATGGACTTGCTGCGTGAGGGCGAAATAGACGAGAAGACCGCACTGCAAAGGTGCGAACCCAACAAGATAGACGAGCTGCTCCACCCCGTGTTCGACAAGGCTGCGCAGAGCAAGGCCAAGGTGCTCACACGCGGACTTCCGGCTTCTCCTGGTGCCGCCTGCGGACAGATTGTGTTCTTCGCCGATGATGCCGAGAAGTGGCACGACGCTGGACACAAGGTAGTGATGGTGCGCATCGAGACGAGTCCTGAGGACTTGGCAGGTATGTCTGCCGCCGAGGGCATCCTCACCGCACGCGGAGGCATGACCTCTCACGCTGCTGTGGTGGCTCGCGGCATGGGCAAGTGCTGCGTTTCTGGTGCCGGAGCAATCAATGTTGACTACAAGGCTCGCACAGTGGAGATAGACGGAGTGGTGCTCAAGGAGGGCGACTACATGTCACTCAACGGTTCTACGGGTGAGGTTTATCTCGGTGAGGTGAAGACAAAGCCAGCTGAGGTAACAGGCGATTTCGCCGCTCTGATGGATCTGTGCAAGAAATACACCAAACTGGTGGTGCGCACCAATGCCGACACGCCCCACGACGCTCAGGTGGCACGCAGCTTCGGTGCCGTTGGTATCGGTCTCTGCCGCACGGAGCACATGTTCTTCGAGAACGAGAAGATAAAGGCCATGCGCGAGATGATACTCTCCGACACCGTGGAAGGCCGCAAGAAGGCTCTCGAAAAACTCCTACCCTATCAGAAGCAGGACTTCTACGGCATACTCAAGGCCATGGACGGCTATCCAGTTAACATCCGTCTGCTCGACCCGCCATTGCACGAGTTCGTTCCGCACGACCTTGCAGGTCAGGAAATCATGGCAAAGGAGATGGGAGTGTCCGTTCAGGAGATACAGCACCGTGTAAATAGCCTCAGCGAGCACAATCCTATGCTCGGCCACCGTGGCTGCCGCTTGGGCAACACTTATCCCGAGATAACCGAAATGCAGACCAAGGCCATCCTCGGCGCAGCAATCCAGCTGAAGAAGGAAGGCTTCGACCCGCACCCGGAGATAATGGTGCCGCTCATCGGTATCGTCAACGAGTTTGACGCACAGGAGAAGGTAATCCGCGAAACAGCCAAGCAGCTCTTCGCACAGGAAGGCGTGGAAATACCGTTCCGCGTGGGTACGATGATTGAAATACCGCGCGCTGCCCTCACTGCCGACCTCATCGCCAAGAAGGCAGAGTACTTCAGCTTCGGTACCAACGACCTCACGCAGATGACCTTCGGCTACAGCCGCGACGACATCGCCAGCTTCCTGCCCGTATACCTCGACAAGAAGATTCTGAACGTTGACCCGTTCCAGGTGCTCGACCAAAACGGCGTGGGCCAACTCATAAAGATGGCTGTGGAGAAGGGCCGCAACACGCGTCCGAACCTCACCTGCGGCATCTGCGGCGAGCACGGCGGCGAACCCTCATCCGTTAAGTTCTGCCACCGCGTAGGTCTCAACTACGTGAGCTGCTCACCATTCCGCGTGCCAATAGCACGTCTCGCAGCGGCGCAGGCAGCAGTGGAGGAATAACGCGAAACTCCTTACCAAATACGGATTTAGGCTGCAAGCCTCCCTTCATAGACGGGGGCTTGCAGCCTAAATTCGTTAACCGCCTAAAAATACAGGGCGAACTTGAGGAACTTATTCTTTGAACATTACTTAACGAACCCGCGTCACAAGCTCACCAGCTGCTTTTGCATGTGCGGTCTGAGCAGTCGGTAACACTGCGGATTGTCGCTCTTGTCCTTTAGGACAGTGCCCGACTTGCCCAAGTCGTAGGCGGCTTCAACGAGCCATGCCATCTTGAAGGCTGCGCGCTCATAGTTGAGTCCTTCCGGCCTTACGTTGCTGATGCAGTTGCGCTCACTCTCCAAGCGTCCGGCGAACGGTTTGTAGGTGATGTAAACGCCAAGACTGTCAGGCGAAGACAGTCCGGGACGCTCACCTATCAGTATGGCCACCAGTCCGCAGTGCATCATTTCAGCTATGTCGTCGCCCAGTGCCACGCGGCTCTCGTGGGCGAGCACCACCGGGCCAACGGTCAGCCCCAGTTCCTCCATGTACGGCAGGAAATTGGCTATGAGCGGCACCGCCTGTTTGTTCACCGCCTTCGACGACAATCCGTCACCAATGACGAGCAGCACATCGGCACCCTCGTAGTTCATGTCCTTCAACTGCTGACGACTGGCGTCGTTTAGTCTGCGCCCCATGTCGGGCTGACGGAGAAACATGCTTCGCGACGACGCTTGGCTCGAAACCTCCAGTGTGTCAAGCCCCATCTGGCGCAACCTGTTGCCCACCTTTTCGCTTTCAAACGGCATATAAATGGCGTCGCGTGCTCGGGCATGTGCCAGAGAGAACTGCAGATAGTCGTCGGTGAGCAGGCTGCACCCCGTGCGTCCCAGTGCTATGCGTGCGTCGGTAAACTGCTTGAGGTCGGCCCAAGGGTCGCACTCCACAAAGTTTTTTGTCTCAAAGGTCAGTGTCTTGTTATCCATATATCTCCTCCATTCTTTCTATTCCTAACAGTTTGTGACTTGCTTTGACGGGCAGGATGTTGCCCGAATCGTCCACCAGCTTCATGTCCATCAGCCACTGTTCAAACTCCGGAGCGTGCTTCTTGCCGAGCAACTTGCGTATGTACAGTGCATCGTGGAAACTGGTGCTTTGATAGTTGAGCATGATGTCGTCGGCTCCCGGTATGCCCATTATGTAGTTGATGCCACCTGCCACAAGCAGCGTGAGCAGGTTGTCCATGTCGTCCTGGTCGGCTTCGGCGTGGTTAGTGTAGCAGATGTCGCACCCCATTGGCAGTCCGAGCAACTTGCCGCAGAAATGGTCTTCCAGTCCAGCACGCGTGATTTGCTTGCCGTCATACAGATATTCGGGTCCGATAAATCCCACCACGGTGTTGACGAGCAGCGGTTTGTATCGGCGCGCCACGGCGTAGCACCTTGCCTCGCAGGTCTGTTCGTCCACACCGAAGTTGGCGTTTGACGACAGAGCCGAACCCTGTCCCGTCTCGAAATACATGCAGTTGTCACCAATGGTGCCTCGGTGCAGCGAGCGCACGGCGTCATATCCCTCGTCGAGCATCTTCAGGTTTATGCCAAATCCGGCGTTGGCCTGTTCCGTTCCGGCTATGCTTTGGAACAACAAGTCTACCGGTGCACCGTCGTTTATCAATTCGATGCCAGTGGTGATGTGCGTGAGCACGCAGCTCTGTGTGGGTATCTGGTATCGCTGGATTATCTCGTCGAGCATCATGTTCAGTTCCTTCAGTACCGGAACCGAGTCGCTGGCAGGGTTGATGCCAATCACTGCGTCACCACTGCCGTATATCAGTCCGTCTATGGTGCTGGCCGCTATGCCCTTCAGGTCGTCCACCGGATTGTTGGGCTGAAGTCTCACCGACAGTCGGTCGGGCAGTCCGATGGTGTCGCGGAAGCGAGTCACCACTCGGCACTTCTTGCCCACGAGGAGCAAATCCTGGTTGCGCATCAGCTTGCTCACCGCAGCCGCCATCTCTGGAGTGATGCCCGGCGCCACCTCTGAGAGCACCTCCGAGGTGGCAAGGTCGCAGAGCAGCCAGTTGCGAAACTCTCCCACGGTGAGGTGGGAAATGGGTAGAAACGCCTCCTTGTCGTGGGTGTCGATGATGAGTCGCGTTATCTCATCGTCCTCATACGGTATCAGAGCCTCTTCCAAGAACCTTTTCAGTGGCACGTTGGCCAGACACATCTGTGCTGCCACGTGCTCTTCGCGAGTGCGAGCGGCTATGCCTGCCAATTCGTCGCCCGACCTCAAGGGCGTGGCTTTGGCCATCAGATCCTTGAGGTCGGCGAACTTATATGTCAGGTTTCCTAAACTTATCTTGTACATACTATCCCTTTTTTGTTCGTATACAGTTTCCACGGGTTGCCCTCACAAGCGGTCAGGCAACCCGTGGAATTGTTTCCGTTAGAAGAACATCGGTATGAGGTATATGCCCAGTGCGATGACTGTGACAATGATTGTGCCCCACTTCCAGATGGCGTATTCCTTGTCCATCTTGGTCTTCTCTTCGGCCGTAGGCTCTTCCACTTCGCCAATCTCTTCCTCAAGCGAGAGCATCTTCTGCTCCTTGTGGTTGGTGTAGAAGTACCAGAACACCACGCACACCACACTCAGTATGCCAGCCGTGTAGAGGGCTATCGTGTCGGCGTAGAACAGCATGAAGATGTACAGCACGATGGTCACATAGCAACCGATGACACCGTAGGGAGCCTTGTACGGGCGGCGCAAATCGGGATATCTGCGGCGCAGTCCCATGTAGGCCAGACAGCCAATCATGTAGCAAACGGCGAGTGAGATGAGCGATACTGATGCGATGTAGTCGATAGAACCAGTGGCAATCAGTATGAAGTTGATGATACCCACCAGGAATATTGCGTTGTGCGGGGTCTTGTACTTGGGGTGAACCTTGCCCAGAGCAGATGGCAAACTGTGGTCGAGTGCCATGGTGTAGATGTAGCGTGCAGGTGCTGCGATACCGGGGTTGATGGTGCTAAGGTCGCCACCGAAAGCTATCGCGATGCAGAGCAGTATGATAGGCATACCCACCAGTCCGGCTGCGCGCAGTCCTTCTGCGTATGGAGCGGCGGCAGTGGCAATCATTCCATAGAACTCATGTGAAACGAGACCCACCAGGAACCACTGGAACAGGGCGTTTACGGCAAACACGAGGAAGACGGAAATCTTCAGTGCGCGGGGCAGTGTGTACTGCGGATATTTGGTTTCACCTCCCACAGACACGCAGGTCTCAAAACCGGTGTAGCACCACCATACCAGTCCGAAGATGTACATCATCTCTTTGAACGGCGGCAACTTGTCCATACCGAAGCCTCCGAAGTACTCCAGGTGTATCTTTGGTATCATGTAGAGGAACCAGCAGATGGAGCAAGCCCAGAAGAAGAATATGAAAGCAGTCTGCGCCTTGCCCGACTGTTCGATGCCGAAATAGTTGAGCACAAGGAATATACCTACCAATATACAGGCTATAATGCGCGGGTCAACCCACGAAATGTCTACACCAAACGCACCCAACAGTATGGTGAAATAGTTGGAGAAGGCCAATGTCTCACCGGCTCCGATGGCCACCACCGACACGATGTAGTGCCATCCGGCCATGTTTGCCCACAGGCGGTTGAGTCCGCGCTTGGCGAAGTTGTATGTACCTCCGGCTTGGGGCAGTGCTGCCGACATCTCGCCGTAAATCAAACACGGCCACACCGATATCAACAAAGCCAAAAACGTAAATCCGATTATCCACGACCCCACCAGACCTATCTGCGATGAGCCGCACGTAAACAATCCTACTCCAACCACCGTGCCGATGGTCATGCTCACTGATTCCTTGAGCCCTAACACTCTTACCAGTTTGTTTTCTTCCATAAACCTACTCCTTTTGTTGATAAATCCTGTTATTTACAATCCTTTTGTTTATAATTCTTGTGCAAAATTAAGCATTATGTCACCATTTTGAAATATATTCCGTCATTATGTTATATAAAACAAACAAACGGTTTACATATGTACAAGAATATCCTTAATCATATTGCATACTTTTATCAAAAGAATGGATTAATATACCACTTTGTTACTTCGTAATATTTTGAGAAAGCAAAAAGATGATGTATTTTGTAATATCACAACGTTTTGTCAGCAGATTAAACACATTAAAAACAATTTGTCACTACATATAATGTACGTGCGAACATTTTTATATCTGTGAATAAGGACGCCTGCGATAAAAGTTTACGCCTCGATTTTGCCTGAAAACCATATCGATTCTCGCCAAAGATTGCATACATTTTCGCCAAAGATTGCATACATTTTCAGCCAAAATCGATGCAATTTTTCGCAGACTCTGCAACACGCTATGCATCAAACGGTTGCGAGAGTGCCCATTTTGAAGCCATCTCCGAATTAGCGCGACGACAAATATCGACAAAAGAAAATGAAGAACAAAGGGTGCTGACGGAGCAATGCCTACCGCCTTGCAACCTTTTAGGCCGGGATATACCGACGAACCACTACCCCACTTTGCTTAATCATACTAACACAAAAACACTGTTTTCTGTTAATGCTGTTAAAATTAACGGAAACGATTAACTTTTGCGGAACAACGTTTATGTTTTTAGTTTAACTTTGCCGCCATGAAGAAATCCACTATTTGGACTGTAGCCATCGTGATGGGGTTTTCGTTCCTCGCTCTGCTCTGCCTTCAGTTGTCATACATAGAAGAAATGGCAAAGATGAAGAAGGAGCAGTTCGACGAGTCGGTGAACCGCAGTCTGTACCAGGCATCGCGCAACCTCGAACTCAACGAGACGCTGCGCTATCTCGAAAAGGACGTCAACGAAACGGAGCGACGGGCTTTCCGCCAAGACTCCGTGGCAAGCCGTTCGGGCAAACTCAACGATGTGGTGCAGCACTCCCACCAGTATGCCGTTACTGGAAAGGACGGCACGATATATTCTTCATTTCAGCTGAAAACCATCACCACGAAGCCTTCCACCATACCCAAGGCCATAATACTGCGCTCGGACAAGAACTCCATAAGCGAGGCTTCAAAGTCGCTACAGGAGATTGTGCGCAACAGGTATGTGTATCAAAAAGCCCTGCTCGACGAGGTGGTGTACAACATCCTGTACACCGCGAGCGACAAACCGCTGAAGGAGCGCATCAACTTCAAACTGCTCGACCAGGACCTGCGCGCCGAACTGCTCAACAATGGCGTGAGCATACACTACCACTTCACGGTGTCGACCACCGACGGACGTGAGGTCTACCGCTGTCCGGAATACTCCGATGAGGGACAGGAGTACACCTATTCGCAGGTGCTGTTCCGCAACGACCCGTCGTCGAAGATGGGTGTAGTGAAGATACACTTCCCCGACATAGACAACTACATCTTCTCCAGCATACGGTTTATGATTCCGTCGGTGGCGTTCACCATCGTGCTGCTCATAACGTTCATCTTCACCATCGTGGTCATATTCCGCCAAAAGCGGTACACAGAGATAAAGAACGACTTTGTCAACAACATGACCCACGAGCTGAAGACCCCCATAGCCAGCATATCGCTTGCCGCACAGATGCTCGGCGACGAGAGCGTCACGAAGAGTCCGACGATGATGAAACACCTGGGAGGCGTAATCAACGACGAGTCGAAACGTCTGCGCTTCCTAGTGGAAAAGGTGCTGCAGATGTCAATGTTTGACCGCAAGAACGCCGTATTCAAGAAGAAGGAGATTGACGCAAACGAGCTTGTGGAGAGCATAGCCCACTCGTTCACACTGCGTGTGGAGCACACCGGCGGCAAGATATACACCGACATAGAGGCTGTAGACTCCACCATCTACGTGGACGAGATGCACTTCCAAAACGCCATATTCAATCTCATGGACAACGCTGTGAAGTACCGCAACCCCGATAAGCCGCTCGACATATACATCAAGACGTGGAACGACGGCGGACGGCTGCTCATGTCCATACGCGACACCGGCATGGGAATAAAGAAGGAGAACCTCAAAAAGATATTCGAAAAGTTCTACCGCGTGCACACGGGCAACCTGCACGATGCGAAAGGCTTCGGTCTGGGACTGGCCTACGTCAAGAAGATTGTGGACCTGCACAAGGGCGAAATCAAGGTGGAAAGTGCCTACGGCAAAGGCACAACATTCACAATCTCGCTCGATGCGGTGAAGAGCTGAACTAATTGGCAACGGCACAGAAAGGAACGAGACAACAACCCTTGCGCCCTGAAAGGGCAACTGCGCATAGCCCAGGGCAAAGGAGCGAAGCGACGGCGCCCTGGGTATGTAGAGAACAGATCTCTTATGTGCGCCCTGAAAGGGCAACTGCTTTGTTACAATACCCTATTATATGCACACGATGCGACAACCATTCACGCAGCTGCCCTTACAGGGCGCAGGCTACCCTTGGTCATCAATACCCCCAGGGCGTTGCCCTGGGCTATGCGTAGCTGCCCTTTCAGGGCGCAGAAATGCCAAATAAACAAGACAAAACGACAACAATATAATATTAACTAAAATACAAAGAAACTATGGAAGAGAACCTGAAAATTCTTCTTTGCGAAGACGACGAGAACCTGGGTATGCTCCTGCGCGAATATCTCGCAGCGAAAGGCTACGATGCAGAACTCTGCCCCGACGGAGAAGTAGGCTACAAGACATTTCTAAAGGCCAAGTTTGACATCTGCGTGCTTGACGTGATGATGCCCAAGAAGGACGGATTCACGCTTGCACAAGAGATTCGTGCAGCCAACGCCGAAATACCCATCATATTCCTCACCGCAAAAACCCTGAAGGAAGACATCCTTGAGGGCTTCAAGATTGGAGCCGACGACTATATCACGAAGCCGTTCTCAATGGAAGAACTCGTGTTCCGTATAGAAGCCATACTCCGACGGGTGCGTGGCAAGAAGGTGAAGGAGAGCACTCTGTACCACATCGGCCGCTTCACGTTCGATACCCAGAAGCAACTGCTCACCATCGGCGACAAGCAGACAAAGCTGACCACAAAGGAGAACGAACTGTTGGCTCTGCTGTGCAGCCACACCAACGAAATCCTTCAGCGCGACTTCGCCCTGAAAACCATCTGGATTGACGACAACTACTTCAACGCCCGCTCTATGGATGTGTATATCACCAAACTGCGCAAGCATCTGAAGGACGACGACCAGGTGGAAATCATCAACATCCACGGCAAGGGCTACAAGCTCATAGCTCCCGAAGAGGAAGAAAAAGCGGAATAACAACCCTATCCGCAATAAACGAAGGCTTAGTAGGTGCTACGTCTCGCTCCCCCAAGACAAAAGTCAAACAAACATTTTCGGGCGCAGCGAGGACGCAGCGCCTACTAAGCCTTCCTTATGCAGCCCTCTTCTGCGCGCAAGCGATTCTTCATTCTTCACTCTTCATTCTTCACTCCCTTTCACTTTGTTTTTTGTCATTATTTTAGTTTTGTCTAAAAAAAAACGACAAAAGAAAATTCTTCTTATAAAAAAAGTGCGTATCTTTGCAACCGTCTCGTATTATGCCGAGTAACGTGGCAGACTTCGGGAACATCAAAAAAAACGATAGGATAAAGGTAAAAAGAAAGCAACAACATAGTATCCCATGTATACGTCATATATATGTACGCGCATACATTAAAATATGTGTACTATGAACAGTTATAGAGGAAAAATAGAAGTTTGATTAAATCATAAAAACGTAATGAAAAGACAATTAACTAGTATTTTGCTCTACTCTGCCATCTTAGTGGGCGGAGGAAGTACATTCGTGTCTTGTACTGACCATGAGAGCGATGCCGCGTACAACGCGCAAGGTTCAATTGCTGACGAGCTGAACAGGCAGGCTAACGCCCTGCAGGAGCAGATCAATGCATTGAAGATTATCCTCAACGGTGGTGGCGGAACCAGCGGCGTCGTCGGAAGAATTGACTCACTGAAGAACGACGTGGAAGCAAACAAGGATGCCATTGCTTCTGCAAACGCAGATGTCAGCTCACTGAAGGACCGCATGTCTGACGCAGAAAGCTCCATCAGAGAAGTGCAGGACTCCATCGACAACATGGGACAAGCACTTGCACTCATCATTCTGCAGCAGACACAAGCGCTGAAGAGCCAGATTGAAGCTTGCGGCAACAACTGCAAGGCTTACACCGACAGCCAAATCGCAGGAATGAAGCTGATTACGAACCGTCTGGACAGCATATCAAGCGTGCACGACCTGAAGATAGCCGACCTGTACACTAAGTATAGCGAGATTGACGCCAAGGTAAAGCGCGACTCTATCCTGCTCGACCAGGTGAAGACTGGTGTTTCCGACTTGCAGACCGCAGTTGGCGAACTGAGCACAAAACTCGACAGCAAGGTTGACACTGCCGACTTCAACTCCGTAAAGGCTAAGGTTGACGAGGCCCTCGCACAGAGCCAAGCCAACAAGGAGGCTATAGACAGCATCAACGCCAAGTTTGCTGACTATGTAACAAAAACGGACTTCAACAAGACGATTTCCGACCTTGAAAAAGCTTACAAGGAAGCTGACCAAAAGTTGGCAGACGACATAACTGCTCTTGAAGAAAAGCTGGACAAGCAGCTGAACGAACTGTTCAACGCCATGGTCAACATGATCACTGGCATTGAGCTTCAGGCAACCGAAAGCCCCATCAGCGGCTACGAGAACCTGTCGTGCCTGGGTCTTGAGGCCCACATCCTGGGTTCTTACTATGGCTATGCCAAGGACGGCAAGGTGACATTCCTCAACGGCGAGACCGTAATCGGCGGCAACAACGAGCTGCTCATCGACTCTGAGTCGGGCGAGAACGCCGGTGTGGTTTACGCCACCATCAACCCCTCTAACAAAGACTTCACTGGCATCACACTGAAGGTTGTTGACAGCCAGGGCAACGAGTCTCCCTTCACAGCCACTGTTGAGAAGAGTGACCGCGTGCTGAAGTACGGCGTGACACGTGCTGGCAAGAGCAACCTCTATGCAGTGAAGATAAACCTTGACAAGAGCAAGCTCAACGCAGCCAAGACCTGGACTGCTGACGACGCCACAGCACTGAAGGACGCCGCAAAGAACGTGCTCGACAAGCTGCGCAAGCCGGGTTCAACTCGCTTGAACCTCAAGCAGATAGGCAGCACAATAGTGGATGTATTCAACAACCGCTTGACCGCCTACGCTCTCCAGGCTGAGCAGAACGACACTGTGAACGGCAAGGTTGAGACCCGTTTCATCACCTCAAGAATGAATCTGGCCGCTACAGCTCTCAAGCCGTTGTCTTACAACTTCCTCAAGGACAACGAAAAGATTGAGAACCTCGACCTTCCGAGAATACCGACCTTGCAGTCTAAGTTCAATTTCGCCGACTACAAGTTCAATTGGACTCCCATCGAGGGTCTGGAGGACATAAAGACTTCTGTCACCTTGAAGGACATGCCCGACATCAGCACCATCAAGATCAACGGCACCGTTCCTACGCCTACTGTAGACGGTAAGGGCTTTGTTATTAATGGCAAGGAGGTACACGGTGTTGCTGATGCCGACGGCAATGTGACGGTTGACTTGAGCAAGATTGAGATTGGTACGACTATAACAATTGGCAACATCGACGTTAGCGGCCTTGGCATCACCTACAACAAGAAGGACCAGACCTACGATGTTACCATTCCGATGGACGACTTCAACAAGATTGTTGACAACATCAACAGCCAGGTTGGCAACATGATATCCAAGTTGGACAGCATCGTTGACAAGGTGAAGGGCTATGCCGAGACAATCGATGGCAAGTACATCACCCGCATCAACAATTTCATACAGCGTTTCGAGAACTTGCTCCGCAAGTCCAACTCTCTGCTTCAGCCCGCATTGTTCTACACGACAAGCACAAGCGCATGGAACCAGCTGTCGCGCGAGGCGCGTGTTCCCTCTTACATCAAGCTTGATGGCGGCAAGGCTTCCACAATCTTCATCGCTTCGTCTTACAACGGCGAAATACTCTGCCCCGCATACAAGCGTTGCATCAGCGTGACAAGCAAGCCCGAGGGCGCTACCGTAAGCGGCGAGAACCTTGGCAAGACGGTAGGCACCGAGACACGCAAGATTGGCTTCGAGGCCAACAAGCCCGGTGTATACGAACTCACCTACGAGGCTGTAGACTTCTCTGGAGTTTATGTTTCCAAGAAATTCTATGTTAAGGTCGTGGAATAATTAAATAAGACTTTGGCGGGTGGCGACCTTCACGGTTGCCACTCCACAAAGCTCTCAAAACGTTTAAACAAGTTTAGAATATGAAATTCAAGAGTATATTACTGTCAAGTGCATTGGCAATGGGCTGTGCAGCCGTTTCGGCCCAGGAAGCTAAGACTGTAGAGGTGTTCAATCCTCATTGGTACGGCCAGGTTCAGATTGGTGGACAGTACACATTGGGCGAGATTTGTTTCGGAAAGTTGCTTTCGCCTAACGCCCAGATTGGTGTTGGCTACAACTTCAACAAGGTGGTAGGCGCACGCCTCTCTGTCAACGCTTGGCAAAGCCGTGCCGGACAGGACGTGGACGGTATGGACCAGCAGCGTTGGAAGTGGAACTATGTGGCTCCAATGGTTGACGCAACATTCAACCTCACCAACCTCTTCTGTGAGTACAACCCCAAGCGTCTGGTCACAGTGGGTGTGTTCGGAGGCGTTGGAGCCAACATCGCATGGAACAACAAGGAGGCTGCTACAGCCAACAACAACATGGCAGCACACTACGCAAACCTCGCCAACTACACAAAGCAGCAGCCTCTGGCCTACCTCTGGAATGACGAGGAAGGCAAAGGCACCAAGGCACGCTTCGTGGCTCGCCTCGGCGCAAACGTGGACTTCCGCGTGAGCGACAGGGTGACTGTGGGTGCAGAGGTTTCGGTGAACACTTTGAGCGACAACTACAACTCAAAGAAAGCCGGCAACCCCGACTGGTACTTCAACGGTCTTGTTGGCGTGAAGTTCGCCTTGGGCAAGACTCACACCACAAAGACCGTTCCCGCTCCCCAGCCTGTTGAGAGAGTGATTGAGCGCATCGTTGAGAAGCCTGTGCCCGTTCCCGCTCCCAAGGAGGAGGCTAAGCCCGCAGAGAAGAAGCAGGATTTCCGTTGCGACATATTCTTCCCACTCGGCAGCAAGGCCATAGCATCTTCGGAATCGTCTAAAATCAACGACATCGTGAACTACATGAAGGAGAATCCCGATGCCAAGATCACTCTGACCGGCTATGCCGACAAGGGTACTGGCAGCGACGCCATCAACGACAAGATTGCCGCCAACCGCGCCGAGACTGTCTACAAGGCTCTCGTGGCCAAAGGCATATCAAAGAGCCGCATGACTAAAGACTCTAAGGGTTCTCGCGTTCAGCCGTTCGCAGAAAACGACATGAACCGTGTGACAATCTGCATAGCTAAATAAGCATAGCTTCCAGACTTCAAGACACAAGAACCAATAAAACGACAAACCGAATTTCATACTTATCTTCATCGAGATGTGGATAAAGCATGAAATTCGGTTTTTTATTTAGGAAAATATGAACAAAACAATTCTTTCAATAGCGTTAGCTTGTTTTTCAGGGCTTTCAGCACACGCCCAATACAGCGGCAACGGATATTACCGCATACAGAATGTGGTGACAGAGAGATATATGTCACTAAGCGACAACCACAGCACAGGAGTAGACATTACGTCAACCACGGTGGATGCAGGTGCATTGGTAACGAAAAGAAACATTGACGATGTGTTAACAGACCCCGGCACCATATTCTACATTCAGAACGTGTCGGACAATGAATACAACATAAGTGCACAGGGCACCAACATGCACGACATGATAAACTACTACATCAAGCTCACCGCACTCAATGACGGCAGCTATCGTGCCTGGCAGATAGACCGCGGACAAGCATTGTTCCTGAGCGACCAAAACAAATATCCAGAGGAGGAAGAAAGCTATGTGGACACCAGAACTTCAACAACCCAACGCTGGTACATCAAACCGATGAACACCACCGACAACTATCTCGGAGTGAAGCCAATGTTTGAGCGCGATGGCAAATACTACACCACATTCTTCTCAGATTTCACGTTCAGCCTTGCCTCCACTGGTATGCGCGCGCTCTATATAAACAAGATACAGGGCAATGGTACGGCCACATACAAATATATCGAAGGCAATGTGCCAGCCAAGACTCCTGTCATCATAGAGTGCTCATCAGCCACATACGCAGACAACAAGTTGCAGGTGGAGACCACAACGACTGCAGCCATCACCGACAATCTGCTTACTGGCGTGTATTTCGGCATGGGTGAAAGGGCATCCGACCACTTCAACTGCACCCCGTTTGACGCAAGCACTATGCGCGTATTGGGACTTACCGCCGACGGCAGTTTGGCTATAAACAACGCCGAGACCTATATGGCCGACGTAATGACCAAGGTTGGGTCGAACTACGACTACACGTATCCGACAGTCAAGGCCATACCGCACAACACAGCTTATGTGGCCGTGGATGCCGCCACACCTGCGGAACTGAAACTCTTTGAGGATGGCGACCCCGCCGGCATCGTGGATGTGAAAGGCAACGAAAGCACCACAGGCAACGTATACAACCTCAACGGTATGATTGTGCGCAAGGCAGCCGCATCAACCGACGGACTGCCCAGCGGCATCTATCTGTTCAAAGGCAAAAAGATGGTTGTGAAGTAAGACGCGTTGCCCGTTAAGCGTGCTTATCACAGGGTGAAGCGCATTCGGTGGTACGGCGCCTCGCCGTACTACTCATGCTATAAGTCCGTGCTACTCATCCTGCAAAGCAAATAGTAGGCGCTGCGTCCTCGCGCCCAGCAAAGTAAGCAATATGCTAACGATGCTGGGCGCAGCGAGGACGCAGCGCCTACTAAGTTTACCTTGTGTGCTTCACACTTGGTCGGACAGACTATTTCAAAATATGCGGTGAGTGATTCTTAGTTCAAGCACGGGATACACCTTGAACGCCTTAAAGAAACGCACATAGCGTCCCACCTTGCCGTCGATATCTTCGACATCCTTTGCCAAATCGACTCCCGTGTGGGTTAAAATTCTCGGCGTGCCGCCCCAAAACATAGCTCCGCAATCAAACGAAATCATGCTGCGGTCACTGCGTTTCAACAGTCGCCCACCATATCCGAAGCCAAGATAGGGACGGAAATTGTTTACCTTAATCTTGCACGAAACGGTATTGTCTTCGTCGGGTTCCATTCTGTATGGAGTACCGTCCTTGTAGTTTCCAATGTGGACACCCATCCGGCCATAGTTCTTAAACTTGTTGTACAGCTCCTCGGTTGCCACAAGTTCCTGGTCGCCCAACTTGATATATGGAACAAGGTCGGCAGGATCGCCGGCAAGGAAACGTTTGTACGACTCGTATGAAGCCATTACCCTCTCATACATCTTGTTATATATGGACACGCACACAAGCGAAGTAGCGTCATACGTGGCGTTCGTAGCAGTGGCCACCGTAGAGGGTCCCCAATAGAATCCGGCGGTAACGTGCCAGTGCTTGTTGCGAAAAGGAAACACGTCGACAAGAAACTTGAAGTTGTTCATTGTGGGTTTGCCAATCATGTCAACATTGCGGTCAACCTCAAAGGCGAACATATCGTTCAGCGTGTTCGACAGTTTATTGAACTTCTCGTTCTGCACCGTCGGGTCGGTGTCGTCACCCACCTGAACACCGAAGTGCATGGTCTGCTCATAGTGAGGGAAAAAGGTGAAACCTGTGCGCACCTGTACCCTATCGCCTATCGGCATGGCCAAGTCAACGCCCACACCAGTTGTGCCCAACGTGATAGAACCGTCAAGATGATTGAGAATGTTTTTGTCCACCTTGTGCTCTTCGGTTGCCTGCACTTGGGCAAACGAAGACGAAACGGACAGGATGCTGGCTGCGACAAGCCCTAATCGTATGCTCATAAGCATATATTATACAAATAAATAATGCGAATACGTAAACTGCTGCAAAGTTATAACTTTTCCGCCAGTTTTCCTTGCATTGTGTAACATTTCGACGCTTTGTGCTCGATAAGTGATAAAAAGAAGTCCGCCTCTACGACTGGTAGTCTTTCTTCGTAAAAGTCACGGTATACAGCACTACGCCCTTGTTCTTGGCCGAACAGTATGTATATTTGAAGTTATAGCCCGCATCCTTGTAGGCCTTCACCGACGTAGAGTTCTTCACTTCCGGCAGTAGCACCTTGCGTGGATCGGCTCTCTCCACAGCCGCCTTGCTGTCAGCATCGCCAGAGAGTGTGTAGTAGTAGCACATGGTGTGCGTGGAGCGTTCAAACACGAGGCTGTCTATGGTGACATTCTCGCCTATCGGTGCCGGACAGTTCTTAGCAGTATACTCCTTGGCCATACGTGTGCACTGGTCTTCAAGCGATTCCTGGCAAGCAGAGAGGGTCAACAGGACGGTCATTGCCGCAAAAAATATTTTCTTCATCTGGGTTATTGTTCTTTTGGTCAAAATATACCGCAAAGTTACGGTATTTCCGTCAAATTGTGGCAAATTACTATACCACTATGCTTGTCGCATGACGGAAAAGAGGTAATTTTGCGCCTATCAACGACATAGAGATGAAAAACATCGGCAATAAAGCAACGAACGTCATCCTTGCAACTGCGGCAGTAGTGCTTGTGGGTCTGTGCTTGGCAAGCATCGCCGCCCCATTGGGATTCAGCGATGAGAAAGCGGAACGCGAAAAGGCCGTAAAGCAACGGCTGATACTTATACGCGACGCTGAAGAACGCTTCCTCAGGGCTGAAGGACGCTACTGCGCATCGTTCGACACTCTCGTGGCACGCGGCTTTCTGGCAGACTCACTGCGACAGATACCCTACAGCGGCGGACAAGTGTTTGAGTTGAAGACCTCTGCGGTTGCGTCGACATCAGGAAAGGTGCAGCCCACCATGACATGCAGAGCAAGGTATGAGACGTATCTCGACGGACTTGACGACGACGCAATAGCGGAGGTTGTCAACGAAGCCTCCGCAACGGGCGAATATCCGGGACTGTGCTTCGGGAACCTCACCGTTGCAGACGGTAATGCTCCAAATTGGAAATAAGACTTTTACAACAATAACGACATGAAATATGCAATCATAGGTTCTGGAGCCATAGGCATTTACTATGGCGGACTGCTGGCAAAGGCTGGCAAAGAGGTACATTTTCTGCTGCACAGCGACTACGAACACGTGAAAGAACACGGTTTGCAGATTGATTCGTGCGACGGTTCATACTGTCTACCAAAGGTCAACGCCCACAATACCACAGAGACAATGCCCGTATGCGATGTGGTGATAGTGGCTCTGAAAACCACCGCCAACCGCCAGTTGCCGCAGATGCTACACCCGATAACATCAGACAACACCTTGGTTTTGCTCATCCAAAACGGTATAGGGGTGGAAGCCGACCTGCAAGCGGCCATGCCGCAGGTGCAGCTCGCTGCCGGAGTGGCTTTTATCTGCACATTGAAGACCAAACCAGGATACATCAACCACATGGGATTGGGACGTTTGCTCGTGGCAAGCTATTCGTGCCGCGATATGGAAAAGCTCAACGCCATGGTCGACGAGATGGTCTCAGTAGGACTAAGGGTAAAGACAGCACCGTCGTACATTGACATGAGATGGCAGAAAGCCGTGTGGAACATGACGTTCAACGGCATGACAGCAGCCTATAACGCCCCATCGGCACCATTCCTGCTGCAAGACGAGAACACCAAGCGCACCATACGCGCCATGATGAGCGAGATTGTAGCTGCAGCAAACGCCTGTGGCGCAAGCGGTGTCACCGAGGACTATGCCGACAAGATGATGGAGATGACATCCAAAATGCCACCATTTGCGTCGAGCATGAAGTTCGATTTCGACCATCACAAGCCCATGGAACTTCACTATCTCTACGAGAAGCCAATAGAAGAAGCTCATCGCCACGGTTGTCAAATGCCGCTGATAGAAAAGCTCGCGGAAAAGTTAGCAAGCCTGAACAGTACATTGCTATAAGTAATGTTCAAAGAATAAGTTCCTCAAGTTCGCCCTGTATTTTTAGGCGGCTTTGTCGGCTTCTTTGAAGGAGCATAGTGGGCTATGTGACTGAAAAGAAGTCGCAAAAACGGCAAAAAGACAGGGCGTGAATACTACGGATGTGCATCTGCGAACTTGTGGAAGTTATTTTTTGAACATTACTAAATAGCCCCACAATCAGCCAAAGCTAAATTACAGCCCCCTTACAACAAGTCGATAAGTCCAAAATCAGGCTACGCGCAGTCATACGACCACTCAAAACGAGGAAAAAAGGAACAAAAGCATCAAAGAAAGTCGTACAAATGCCCGATTTTTTGCTTCATACTTCGGCAAAAACACATTTTTGTTATAAAAAAATTAGGCAATATTAAAGGAAATATCTATCTTTGCGCACAAATGCATTGCAAATAATTATATTTATTTAATTTAGTATAGGTATGAAAAAGCTATTTTTGGCACTGGCTTTCGCCGGTGTGTCTGTAGCAGGAATGGCACAGACTAACGAGACAGCGGACCCCACTGAGAAATACAGTGTGGCCACAAATTCTTTTTGGAGCAACTGGTTTATTCAGGCTAACGTTGTCGGAACAGCGTTCTATGGCAACCAAGAGACTGGATGGAGCCACAACAAGAATCCTTTCAAGGACTACCGCGACAATCTCGGTTTCTCTGTAGCCATTGGTAAGTGGTTTACACCCGGCATCGGTCTCCGTACCAAGTTCAACGGTGTTTGGGGTCGCACTGTGCCCGCAGGCGAAAACTACAAGAACAAGTCTGACAATGCCAACAAGTACTGGACATTGAACGAGGAAGTTCTCTTCAACCTCAGCAATATGCTTTGCGGATACAACCCCAAGCGCGTTTGGAACTTCGTTCCCTACATCGGTGGTGGTTTTGGCCGCAACATGAGCTACAACAAGTATGCAATGGATCTGACCGTCGGCATCCTCAACACATTCCGCGTAAGCAGAAAGGTTGCCATCAACTTTGACATCAACTGGTTGACAAGCGAGCAGGACCTCGATGGTGTAGAGAAAGGTGCAACAGAGATTACACACAACGTGTTCAAGGGACATGACAACCTGTTCAACGTTGAAGTCGGTCTGACTTACAACCTGGGCAAGGCTACATGGAACAAGACTCCCGACGTAGAGGCCATCAAGGCTCTGTCACAGAGCCAGATTGACGCTCTCAATGCACAGGTTGCTGACGCACAGGCCGAGAACGCCAAGCTGAAGAAGATGCTCGCAGACAAGAGCAACGAAGCTCCAGCGACAAAGACTGTAAAGGAAGTGGTTGCAGCTCCTACATCTGTATTCTTCAACATCGGCAAGTCTAAGATTGCTTCACGCAAGGATTTGCAGAACGTTAAGGATCTCGTAAGCGTAGCTAAGGACAACAACTCTAAGATTGTCGTTACTGGTTATGCTGACAGCAAGACTGGTAGCGCATCGTTCAACCAGAAGCTCAGCCAGAAGCGTGCAGAGGCTGTTGCTAACGAACTGGTTAAGATGGGCGTAAGCCGCGACAACATTGAGACTGTAGCAGCAGGTGGTGTAACAACTCTCTCTCCTGTTTCCTACAACCGTCGCGCTACTGTCACCCTCAAATAATACGGGAGACAGAAACGTCGAATAATTAAAGACATCATGCGGTCGGCAGGACTTATTCCTGCCGACCGTTTTTTATGGTTGGATTTTTTATAACCCGCCTTAAGATTTGGAGGCCAGCGGATTTTCTCGGTTGGCAAAGCTGACAATTATGAACAGAGTTCTTTTATCTTGCTCTTGTGGAAGTCTGTAGTAGGCACAGCGTCCACGTTACATCCCTCAAGGCAAAAGCCCTACAAAAAAAAACATTTGGAGTAGTGCAATCTGGTTTTCGAGTAGACCTGTAAGTTGTTTGGTCTCCATAAGAAAGTTGCCTGATTTCTATGGGAAAGTCTTTTGAGCGAGGGGTGCAGCGATAGAGTGCGGCACCTACTAAAGGCTTCAATGCCTTATACTATTCTCCATTCCTCATTCTTTCATTTTGCAAATTGCTCCTCTAAAAAGACTTGTGTCATTCTTTTTTTAGTATCTTTGCATAATGGCAGTTTGCGGTTGCACGGCAACAAGCATACGACTGATTGCAGCACACCACATAGCCTTTGCACAAAGAACGACATGAAAAAAGATCACCGGCAAACAACTCTTGAACTTGGAACAAAGCCTGTCGGACGACTGTTGCTACAGTATTCACTGCCAGCCATAGTAGCCATGACGGCATCATCGCTGTACAACATGGTTGACAGCATCTTTATCGGACAGGGAGTGGGGCCGATAGCCATTTCAGGACTGGCCTTGACATTCCCTTTCATGAACCTTTCCGCTGCATTCGGAGCCGCCGTGGGCGTGGGAGCGTCAACGTGCATATCCGTAAAACTTGGCCAAAAGGACTATGGAACGGCGCAGCGCATACTGGGCAACACCATTACACTCAACGTAATAATAGGTATAGCGTTCAGCATTATATCTCTTCTTTTACTCAACCCAATTCTCTACTTTTTCGGCGCAAGCGAACAAACACTGCCCTATGCCCGCGACTATATGATTATCATACTGTTGGGCAACGTATTTTCGCACATGTACTTCGGAATGAACGCCGTGTTGCGTGCAGCCGGAAAGCCCCGGCAAGCCATGTACGCCACAATTTTCACCGTGGTGCTCAACGCTGTTCTTGACCCGATATTCATTTATCCCATGGGCATGGGTATTCAGGGTGCAGCCTATGCCACTATAATTTCGCAGACGATAGCCTTGGTGTGGCAGATAAGACAATTCAGCAACAAAAACGAGCTGCTGCATCTGCGCAAAGGCATCTACCGTCTCAGCAGCCAGACTGTCAAGAACATCATAGCCATCGGCATGTCACCGTTCGCAATGAACGTTTGCGCCTGTATCGTAGTCATTTTCATTAACAGGGCGTTGCAAGAGTATGGCGGCGACCTCGCTGTGGGAGCCTACGGCATAGCCAACAAGATTGCATTCATATTTATCATGATTGCCATGGGACTGAACCAAGGTTTGCAACCCATTGCCGGCTTCAACTACGGTGCACAGAAGACTGACAGATTGAGACGTGTGGTGAAGATAGCCATGCTTGCTGCCTCTGTCATCACAACCTCCGGTTTTCTGATAGCCATGCTTTGGGCTGAGGAGTGTTCACGGCTGTTCACCACAGACCTAACCCTGCTCGGTTTTTCGGCCAAGGGACTGCGCATAATGATGGCCGCATTCCCGATTGTGGGCTATCAGATGGTGGTGGCAAGTTTCTTCCAAAGCATCGGAAAGGCGGGAGTCAGCATCTTCCTTTCGCTCTCACGCCAACTCATATTCCTGTTGCCTCTGCTGATTGCACTTCCTCCAAGACTCGGAGTGGACGGCGTGTGGTGGGCAATGCCTGCCGCCGACACAGTGGCAGCGGCAGTTACGGCGATAATCATGTCGGCATACCTGAAGAAACTGAAGAGAAACGGTGAGGCGCAACAGGCAAAAGCGATACAAGGACAATAAGACAGAACGCATGAACAAGAACATCATAATAAATGTGGGACGGCAGATTGGCAGTGGTGGAAGAGTGATTGCCAAACGACTTGCCGACGAGTTCGGAGGAAAATACTATGACAGGGAAATCCTGTTCATGGCAGCCAAGGAGAGCGGAATATGCGAAAAGTTCTTCGAACAGAATGACGAGCAGAAAGGATTCTTCCACTCTCTGTTTCACCTCCACACACCCCACATGAGCGACAGTTGCTTCTACAGCACTGGCATGTCGCAGGAGGAATTGTTTAAGGTGCAGAGCGATGCCATAAGAGACGCTGCGGAAGAAGGACCTTGCGTGTTTGTGGGTCGCTGTGCCGACTATGTGTTGCGCGATTTCAGCCACGTGACCAACGTATTCATCACCGCCGACCTGGAGCAACGCACCGCAGAGGTGATGAAACGCATGGAATGCAATGAGGAAACGGCAAAAAAAATGATTGCGAACAAGGAAAGCGAAAGGGCGAAATACTACAATTTCTACACAGGAAAGACCTGGGGGCACAGCGCATCTTACAACCTGTGCATCAATTCGTCGCTGCTCGGAATAGAAGGTACGGCAGACTTCATAGCCGAGTTCGTGAGAAAGAGAGAAGGCATTTAGCCGTTTGACACATTTGCGCAAGGATGAAAAAGATAGGCATTATCAGCGACACGCACGGATATTGGGACGACAAGTACCTGAAATACTTTGAACCGTGCGACGAGATATGGCACGCCGGCGACTTCGGATCGACGGAAGTGGCCGAACGGCTCGCCGACTTCAGACCGCTGAAAGGCGTATACGGCAACTGCGACGGTGGCGACTTGCGCCTCATGTTTCAGGAAACGCTGCGCTTCAAGTGTGAAGATGTCGAAGTGCTGATGAAACACATTGGCGGCTATCCAGGCAACTACGACAGTTCCATACGCGGACAGATATACGCTTCACCGCCACAACTGTTCATCAGCGGCCACTCGCACATACTGAAGGTGAAGTTCGACCGCACTCTCAATCTGCTGCACATCAATCCGGGGGCGGCTGGACTGCAGGGGTGGCACAAGGAACGGACGCTCGTGAGGTTGACTGTCGACGGAAGCAAATTCTCCGACTGCGAAGTTATCACATTAGGACACAACGGACAATAGACAGGAAAGGGAATGAGCAACAACGCAAAGACGACCGAAAAGGTTGCGATAGTAATAATCTGCGCCGCTGGATGCCTCGCAATAGAAGCCATAGCCTACGCCTTCGAATGGACAAAAACCTTGGGTGAGGCTGCTCTGAATTGGATTGCATACACCGTGGTGACATCTGTAGTGGTAATATTGCTCACAAAAAGGAAGAGAAACAATACCGAACAACAATAAAAAACATATTTCTATGAAGACTTATTTAGTGACTGGAGCTGCGGGCTTCATCGGAGCAAACTACATAAAGTATCTGCTCCACAGAAAATACAAGAACGAAGATATCCGTGTAATCGTGCTCGACCTGCTTACATACGCCGGCAATCTCGGTACGATAAAGGACGATATTGACGGCGAAAGATGCATGTTTGTGCGTGGAGACATACGCGACCGCGAACTGGCAGACAAGCTTTTCGCCGAAAACGACATCGATTATGTGGTGAACTTTGCCGCTGAGAGCCACGTTGACCGCTCTATTGAGACCCCGCAACTGTTTCTTGAAACCAATATCCTCGGCACTCAAAACCTTCTCGATGCCGCTCGCCGCGCATGGGTGACAGGCAAAGACGCTACAGGCTATCCCGTTTGGAAAGCCGGAAAGCGTTTCCACCAGGTGTCAACCGACGAGGTGTATGGCTCACTCGGCAGCGAAGGCTACTTCACCGAGCAGACTCCGTTGTGCCCCCACAGCCCTTACAGTGCATCGAAGACCAGTGCCGACTTGATTGTGATGGCTTACCGCGACACATATCACGCTCCCGTGAGCATAACCCGCTGCTCCAACAACTACGGTCCTTATCATTTCCCCGAGAAG
>CAVGKZ010000011.1:24937-36030 GCA_963630025.1 bacterium
TTCCTCTGATTATCAAAAACATCCTTGACGGCAAGCAGTTGCCCGTTTACGGCAAGGGAGACAACATCCGCGACTGGCTGTATGTGGAAGACCACTGCAAAGCCATCGACCTCGTGGTGCGTGAAGGGCGTGAAGGCGAGGTTTACAACGTTGGCGGACACAACGAAATGAAGAACATAGACATTGTGAAGCTCACCATCAAGACCATACATGACATGATGGCCGAAAACAAAGAGCTGCGCAGCGTGCTCCGCAAGCAGGAAAAGGATGCCAACGGCGACATTTCAATCGACTGGATCAACGACAATCTGATTACATTTGTGGCAGACCGGCTCGGCCATGACCAGCGTTACGCTATCGACCCGTCGAAGATTAAGGCTGAATTGGGCTGGTTTCCGGAGACCAAGTTTGCCGACGGCATCGTCAAGACCATACGCTGGAACCTCGAAAACCAGGCTTGGATAAAGGACGTGACGAGCGGTGACTACCAGAAATACTACGAGATGATGTACGGCAACCGTTAACTCCCATCATCAAGGAGTGCCGGCAAACCGCACAAACCAACAGTACAACGCCTACCCGAATGGACAAACTGACCAAGGAACTCAATACCGCACTCGTGGAAATGGGACTGAATCCACACGGCATAGAGCACGAAAAGGTGCATCGAATGGAGCATCTGCTCGACCTGTTAAGCCCCGACGACTCACTCGCCGTAGAGCAATACTACGGTCTGTTTGCCACTCCGCGCCTCTCACTGCACGAATTGGCCTCGGCACACGGTCTGTCTGACGAGGACATGATGGCCGCCATCGACACGTGTGTGCGCCGCATAGCGGTATCGCCCGAATGGCAAATGATGAAGAAAGAGTTTATCGGGCACCACGATTAGTGCGCAAAGGTGCGATAAACGACACACAAAACACAACGAAAACGACAAGACAATGAAGAAAATACTATTGTTAGGCTCCGGCGAACTGGGCAAAGAGTTTGTAATAGCAGCCAAGAGAGCCGGCCAATATGTAGTGGCCTGCGACCGCTACGCAGGTGCTCCAGCCATGCAAGTGGCCGACGAATATGAGGTGTTCAGCATGCTTGACGGCGACAAACTGGACGAAATAGTGCGCAAACATCGTCCCGACATCATCGTACCCGAAATAGAAGCCATACGCACCGAGAGACTTTTCGACTACGAAAAGGCCGGCATACAGGTGGTGCCGAGTGCGAAAGCGGTGAACTACACCATGAACCGCAAGGCCATACGCGACCTTGCAGCCAAGGAACTGGGCTTGCGCACGGCCAAATACCACTACGCCAAGACTCTGGAAGAGATGCGCGCAGCAGCCTCAGACATAGGTTTCCCGTGTGTTGTCAAGCCGCTCATGTCGTCGTCAGGCCACGGACAGAGCGTGGTAAAGGGCGAGAGCGAACTTGAAAAGGCTTTCGTTGAAGCCATGGAAGGCAGCCGGGGCGATGTGAAAGAAATCATTGTAGAGGAGTTTATCCACTTCGACAGCGAGTTTACTCTGCTCACCGTTACACAAAAGAACGGCCCTACCCTATTCTGTCCGCCCATCGGACACGTGCAAAAGGGCGGCGACTACCGCGAGAGCTGGCAGCCTTTTGCCATCCCGGCCGACGAGTTGAAGAAGGCGCAGGACATGGCGAGCAAGGTGACTGCCGCACTTACGGGCGCAGGACTGTGGGGTGTGGAGTTTTTCCTGACCAAAGAGGGCGAAGTAATATTCTCCGAACTGTCGCCAAGGCCGCACGATACGGGTATGGTCACGCTCGGTCACACCACCAATCTCAGCGAGTTTGAACTGCATTTCCGTGCCGTTATGGGACTTCCCATCGCCGCTATCCACCTGGAACACGCCGGGGCGAGTGCCGTGGTGCTGGCAAAGGACGACGCAGACAAGCAGCCCGAGTACAACCTTGTGGACGCCTTGAAGGAAGATTATACACGCATCCGCATATTCGGCAAGCCCGAACAGCACCCCGGAAGGCGCATGGGAGTAGTGTTGTGCTACGGAGATGCCGATGCCGACACAACCGCTTTGAGAGACAAGGCCAAGCGTTTGGCGGCAACAATACTCTAACTGGCGGACTCCAAACCACGCTTATGCCCGGAAAAATAATAGACTTTCCAAAGATTGCAGACCCTCGCGGCAACCTCACGGTGGTCGAGAATCAGACCAACATCCCATTCAATGTGGCGCGCACCTATTGGGTTTATGACGTGCCGGCAGGCGAGTGCCGTGGCGGTCATGCCCACAAACAGTGCAAAGAAGTGATTATTGCCCTCAGCGGAAGCTTCGAGGTGACACTGAACAACGGTACGGAAAAGACTTCTTACCACCTGAACCATCCCTACCAAGGCTTACTTGTAGACACCGACACATGGCGCACTCTCGACGATTTCTCGGCGGGAGCTGTGTGCCTTGTGCTTGCTTCCGAACCCTTCTGCGAGGAAGATTACATCCGCGACTTCAACGATTACCTTGCGTATATCAAGACGAAAACGGACGGAAACGGCTCGGCCAAGTGACGCGAACGGGCGGAAAAGCAAACGAAAATGACTACAGAAGAGTTTGAGATAAGGCGATATGCGCCTGAAAACAAGACAGAATGGAACGCCTTTGCGGGCGCATCGAAGAACGGAACGTTTCTCTTCGACCGCAACTACATGGACTACCACGCCGACCGTTTCAGCGACTTTTCGCTCATGTTCTACCTGAAAGGCCGGCTCTACGCCCTGCTCCCGGCCAACAAAGACGGCCAGACGCTGGTGAGCCACGGCGGACTTACCTACGGCGGACTCGTCACTGACACCTCGGCAACGGCCGCCGGAGTGGTGCAACTGTTTGACTCATTGGTCAAATACCTTGCGGCGCAGGGTTTCAACACCTTTATTTACAAGGCCATACCGTGGATATACCACCGCCATCCGGCCGAAGAAGACCTCTACGCTCTGTTCCGCACAGGCCGCGCAAGGCTGTTGGCATGCGACATCTCATCCACAATCATACCGTCGCGCCCGCTGAAATGGCACCGCGACCGCCGCTATGGCATAAACCGATGCCGCAACAACGGGGTGGAAGTGAACCAAAGCGACGACTACGCCGCCTTTTGGCAGGTGCTCGACGACAACCTTACGGCCACCTACGGCGTGCATCCGGTGCATTCGCTCGACGAGATGCTGCTGCTGAAGAGCCGCTTCCCGCGCAACATCGTGCTCTACACCGCCACCAAAGACGGCCAGACACTGGGCGGAACCGTGCTCTACCTTACGCCCCAAGTGGTGCATGCGCAATACATTTCGGCCAGCCAGGAGGGCAAACACCTTAGGGTTATCGACGCCATCTACGACCGTATACTCAACGAAGACTTCGCCATGTGCCCCATATTCGACTTCGGGAAGTCAACCGAAGACCACGGCCACGTGCTCAACGAGTCGCTTATATACCAAAAAGAAGGCTTCGGAGCGCGCGGAGTTTGCTACGATACATACGAAATAGCGTTGCGTTGAGCGAAGCAAAGCGCATCACAGGTTAGCCGAAAAACGAAGTTTCGAGGAAGAAAAGGCGAAGCTTCGGGGAAATGGAAAGCAAAGTTTTGGGCGAAAAAGCGAAGTGTCGGGAAAGAAAGACCTTTAGTTGTCTCTCTTTCCCGACACTTTTTTGTTTCACCGACTGCCGTCCGGCGCATGACAAACGAACATGCGCCGGAACGGAAATCAATAGTTTTCAGCCCTAACCTGGAAGTAGCTCTGCGGATGGTCGCACACCGGGCACACCTCGGGAGCCGACTTTCCGATGACAATGTGGCCACAGTTGGCGCACTGCCATACGGCATCACCATCCTTGGAGAACACTTTCTTGTCGCGCACGTTCTTCAGGAGTTTGCGGTAGCGCTCCTCGTGCTCCTTCTCTATGGCTGCCACGCCCTCAAACTTGGCGGCTATGTCGAAGAAGCCCTCTTCGCGAGCCTCTTGAGCCATGCGCTTGTACATGTCGGTCCACTCGAAGTTCTCACCTTCGGCGGCAGCTTCAAGGTTCTCTTCAGTGCCGGGAACGGCACCGCCGTGCAGACATTTGAACCACATCTTGGCGTGCTCCCTCTCGTTCAAAGCCGTTTCCTCGAAGATGGCAGCTATCTGCATGAAGCCGTCCTTCTTCGCTTTCGATGCGAAATAGGTATACTTGTTGCGCGCCATTGACTCTCCTGCGAAAGCCTCAAGCAGGTTTTTCTCCGTCTTGGAACCTTTCAGTTCCTTTGAATCGGCAGCCTTAACAAACTTGCTTGCCGGTGCCTTACACTTCGGGCACTTCTCTGGTGCCTCGCTACCCTCGTGGACATAGCCACAAACGGTACATACGAACTTTGCCATAATAGTATTTGTTTGGTTTTTAAATGTTAGATTGCGTTCTACAAGTTCCATTGCACTGCGGAACCATCCTGTACGTTCTTCGCGATGCTTGATGCATTGCGCTCACGCTCTACGATAGGTGCATACCCCCCCCCGTTTGGGCGAGTTCAGCCGCAGGAGTTTCGCCGTTGTCGCCTTGCTCCATCTTCTTGGAAGCGCGCTTCTCTTTTGCGAGACATTTGCCGCAAACGCCTTTGTAATACAGCTGTGCCTCGTCAACAATGTTGTCGCCAACGGTAGCTTGACCGTTGCTCACAGCCGGAGCTGGCTCGTCCATCAGGTCGATGATGCGTCCGCACTTGCGGCACATGAAATGAACGTGCGGCCGGATGTCGCCGTCGTAGCACACGCGGTGGTCATCCACGGTTATCATCTGCGCCACATGATTCTCCGCGAGCATGCGCAACGTGTTGTAAACTGTGGTCTTGCTCAGTGTTGGAATTTCGTCGCAGAGCGATTTGTACACATCTTCCACTGTAGGATGGTCGTGCCTTGATATCAGTTGGGCGAGTATTGACACTCTCTGCACCGACGGCCTCAAGCCGCAAGCTCTGAGTCTTGCAGTTGCTTCTTTGGTCTCTTTTCTCATTTATTACTTTCCTATATTTTTTATAAGCTTCATGTTATCTGTTACGTTTTGTGTTTTTCTGGAATGTTATCCATCCCTTTTGTTTCCGCAAAGATACTGTACTATTTCCAAAAACGGAAATATACCACCCACAAAAGAGCCTACAAAAAATCTCTTTTACAACTTTTTAAGACAACATGGACTTATTTTGCCGATTAATGGAGAGAAACCAAGCCCCTATTTGCGGCAAATTGGCTCACTATAAGCCTAACAGATGAGAGAGCAAGACCTTTACACCTATCAATATAAGTATGATGCCGCCAAACAGTTCCGGCTTGATGCGCTTGGCCACGATGCCGCCGAAGCGCACTCCAAGCAGACTTCCGGCGAGACTGAAACCTAACGATACGAGGCCGATGGTGGTCAACGGAATGGCAAGGTCTTCTATGGAGTTATAGTCCAAACAGGAGAACGAGATGCCCACGGCAAGCGCATCGATGCTCGTGGCCACCGCCAGAGTAATCTGCGTGAGCGGTTTGGTGGGGTCGAAACTGTGGTTTTCTTCCGGGCCAAGCGACTCCTTCACCATCCTTCCGCCCAAGAAGAGCAGTAGGCCAAACGCAATCCAGTGGTCATACTCCTGCATGCCCTCGCGGAAACGGCTCATGCAAAACCATCCGGCAAGCGGCATCAGAGCCTGAAACAGGCCGAACAGTATGCCAAGGGAAAGGAGCACGCCTGTGCGCCAGCGCCCTATGATGATGCCGCTGACGATTGACACCGCAAAACAGTCCATCGCCAAGGCAACGGAAAGCAGGATTATATCGAAAAAACTCATGGTTTGATGTCGAAAGACTTATTTCTTTGTAGGTGGGTTCTATAAATTAGCTTTGCTGGATTTTGAGACTATTTTCGAGTACATATCGTCAGCGAGTAAGGGAGCAATGCGAGCATTACGACCGAACGAGGTGGCGATATGAACCGAAAAGAGTCCAAAAGACGGCAAAACGTAACCCATGTTATTTTGTTGTTTGTTTCGGTGGTAATTTATAGAACCCACCTGTAGTTTTAATGAGGGTGGTTTGGCTATATACCACTGCGTTTTTTTTATTGAGTTCAAGCCACTGCTGCGCCGAGTTTTGCGCCAACGAAGCAGCACTCGCGGCGTCGGTGCGGCCTACGCCAGCATCCTTTTGAAGTAGCCCCGAACCACCTTTCGAGCCACTCCGAGGCGGTTTTCCACGCTCTTGTACTTCTCCCCGAGACGTTCGGAAATCTCAGAAACGCGCAGTCCGTCGACCACATTCAGCACATAGGCGGTGCGCTGCTTCTCCGTGAGCCGCGCCACTCCGCGCTCAAACAGTTCGGTCACTTCCCACGGCGAGTATGTCACGAGGCGGTCGTCTACATTATTATATAGTGCAGCGGCCTTGAACCTCTGCTCATACTGCCGCACGGCACAGCGGCGGCGCCAATGGTCAATGGCCATGTTGCGCAGCATGGTGTAGACAAAGCTCGGCAACGTCACCTCCGTCAGCGGCCTTTCGCTGTCGCACAGTTTCAAGAAGAGGTCCTGAACCATGTCTTCGCTCTCCGCAGGCAGTCCGCACGAGCCAGCCACAAAGGCCACAAGCTCCTCGCGGTGGTGCCTGTAGTATCGCTCAACGACGTTTTGCTGCTGTTCGGTTGCGGTCATTTGGTGTTTTTTCTTTACGGTAGGTTTCGAAGTCATAGCGTGACTTGACTTCTTGCAAAGGTAAAGGTTTTGCACTTAAAACAAGAAGAAAACCGTGGCGTAAATGTGCGCCATGAACATTTTTTCACTCTTTTGTCTACATATTGCAACCTCTCCGGCAACCGCCAAATTGTTTTTTTCTTGAGGCGGAAAGCAAGGATTTTTGGCGTTTTCATATCACGTCCATATCCCGTTGAGTTTCAATACGTTGCAAAAGTGGCCGAGTTACGCCTCAAAAGTGGGGTATTTACGCATCGTAAACGGCCCATTTACGAGGCGTAAACACGGCATTTACGACCCGTAAGTAGCACAGTTACGACGAGCAAGCGTCATGCTTGGCTGCAGGGCATAACCCGACGGCCGACGAAAAGCCGTGCGTCTGTCCGTTGGCACGGTATTTGCAATCACTCCGCTAAACAACAACAACCATATAAAAACATCAGATATGCAGAAAGGCAACATTGGGGTTACGACAGAGAACATATTCCCCGTGATAAAAAAATTCCTCTATTCAGACCATGAAATATTCCTGCGCGAGATGGTTTCCAACGCCGTTGACGCAACTCAGAAGATTAAGACGCTGGCCGACAAGGGCGATTTCAAGGGCGAACTGGGCGACCTGACCGTGAGAGTGAGCGTGGACGAGAAGGCCGGAACCATCACCATCAGCGACCACGGCATCGGCATGACCGAGGAAGAGATAGACAAATACATCAACCAGATAGCCTTCTCGGGCGTGAACGACTTTCTGGAGAAGTATAAGGACAACGCCAACAACATAATAGGCCACTTCGGACTGGGCTTCTACTCGTCGTTCATGGTGAGCAAGCGCGTGGACATCATCACCCGAAGCTACAAGGACGGAGCCAAGGCCGTGAAGTGGACGTGCGACGGAAGCCCCGCCTACGAGATTGACGAGGCCGAGAAGGCCGAGCGCGGCAGCGACATCGTGCTCCACATCGACGACGACTGCAAGGAGTATCTCGACAAGTTCAAGATAGAGGAGCTGCTCAACAAGTACTGCAAGTTCATGCCCGTGCCGGTGGCTTGCGGCAAGAAGTCGGAGTGGAAGGACGGCAAGCAGGTGGAGACCGACGAGGACAACATCATAAACAGCGTGGAACCGCTGTGGACAAAAGCCCCCAGCACGCTCAAGGACGAGGACTACAAGAGCTTCTACCACACGCTCTATCCCATGCAGGACGAGCCGATGTTCTGGATACACCTCAACGTGGACTATCCCTTCAACCTCACCGGTATACTCTACTTCCCACGCATAAAGTCGAACATCGACCTGCAGCGCAACAAAATCCAACTGTATTGCAACCAGGTGTTCGTCACCGACCAGGTGGAAGGCATCGTGCCGGAATTCCTCACCCTGCTCCACGGCGTGATAGACTCGCCGGACATACCTCTGAACGTTAGCCGCTCGTATCTCCAGAGCGACCGCGACGTCAAGAAGATTTCCACCTACATCACCAAGAAGGTGGCCGACCGCCTGCAAAGCATATTCAAGGAAGACCGCAAAGCCTACGAAGAGAAGTGGGACGACCTCAAACTCTTCATCAACTACGGCATGCTCAGCGACGAGAGCTTCTACGACCGCGCCAAGGACTTTGCCCTGATGAAGGACACCGAGGGCAAATACTTCACCTTTGACGAATACAAGACGCTCATCAAAGACTCGCAGACCGACAAGAACGACCAGCTCGTCTACCTCTACGCCACCGACCGTGAGGAGCAGTACAGCTACATCGAGTCGGCCAAGGCCAAGGGCTACAGTGTGCTGATGCTCGACGGACAGCTCGATGTGCCCGTCATCCAGATGCTGGAGCAGAAGTTTGAGAAGAGCATGTTCACCCGTGTGGACAGCGACATCATCGACCGCCTCATCGTGAAGGAGGATGCCAAGAAGAGCGATTTGGCCGACGACGAGCGTGACAATCTGTCAGCAGTGTTCAGAAGCCAGATGCCGAAGTTGGCAAAGACAGAGTTCAACGTGGAGGTTCAGGCTCTCGGTGAACAGTCGCAGCCGGTGGTCATCACCCAGAGCGAGTATATGCGCCGTATGAAAGACATGAGCCGTTTCCAGCCGGGCATGAATTTCTACGCACAGATGCCCGACAGCTACACGCTGGTGCTCAACTCCGATCATCAGTTGGTGAAGAACGTGCTCAAAGACTGCACCGACAACACCACAGAGGAGCTGAAACCAGTGGTCGGCGAACTGAAAGGTCAGCAGGCGCGCCTCGCCGCACTGCGCCAGAACCGCGACAAGAAGAAGCCTGAAGAAATCACCGAGGAGGAGAAGAACGACCTCTCCGCCACCGAAAAGGCCATTGAGGAGCAGCGCACACGCCGCAACGACATCCTGGCAGCCTACGCCAAGGGCAACAGCATAGTGCATCAGCTCATCGACCTCGCACTCCTGCAAAACGGAATGCTCAAGGGCGAGGCTCTCGACAAGTTCCTCAAGCGTTCGGTTGAGCTTATCAAATAAGGCACAAGGACACACACAAATAAAAAGGTCAGAGTTGACAATCCAAGTCGGGATTGTCAACTCTGACCTTTTTTATGGGTGGTTCTATAAATTAGCCTCGCAATCTGGCAAAACGAAAGCCACTTGAAATACAAAAGAAAGCGGTGGTAATTTATAGAACCACCCTTATGCCTTATGCCGCAAAGCGTGTGGATAAATGCAAAAGGCTGACTTGTGCGTTTATTCAACCACCACCTTGTATGTTGTGCCGTTCCTCTTTACAACATAGACACCCCTTGATAAGGATGGCATGCCATTGCCTTTGTACACAATGTTGCCACCGAGAGTGCAGATTTCGACGTTGGTGCATTCGCCTGTTGGCGTCTCGTTGTGCCTGATGTCGGTTGTGACGGGTAGCTTCTTGAAGTCTTCATCAGTAAACACTATGGTTTCTCCGTCTTTGCATTGCAGAAGATAAAGTGCGCTTCCTACAAGGTTCCAACCCGAGCTTTCCTTGAAGCTGCGGTCGCTGCCGATGCCTTCTACCCAATAGCCCCAACTGTCTTCTTCCGAGCCAATGTCGCCATATACATCGGCCATCTTCATCCTTTTGTAAAGAGTGCCGTTCACATCTATCGTGTCAACGTCCAACACCTTGACCTTGCCTCCATATTGCACTTCCGCCATATCGCCTTTGTCCAAAGTGAAGTCGTAGAGCAAGGTCCACTTGTCTGTGTCGTGCAAAAACACCTTGTGGTTTTCCTCATAGACTGCGCCCACCAATGCGTCATTCTCGCCATTCGCCTCGCAAGTTCTATATAGCTTCAAGCACAGGTGTCCATCAATGATGGTGTCTCCCGCCAAATGTTCTTCATATGATGTGCCTACAATCAGTCCGCCTCTTGAATATGTGCAAAGCCAGCGGCGACCGTCCTTCACCGTGAGATTGTCCTGTGCGAAAGCGACAGACACTGCCGCCATAAACGAAAATATGAGTATTAAGTTCTTCATTGTTCTTTTCTTGTATCATAAAAACGATTGCTAATATGTCGAGAAAAACATTTCGACTTTATATCGAACCATTTATCCTTTAAATGTTTTATTCGATATTTCCATTATACAAGTCTAACGTCGCCCCTACAGGAACATTGAAATCATTTACATTTAACATCTTCAGTGTGCTTTGATCTTTTATCGCAATATGTGAGCCGTTTTCGACCATCAGTTGAATATTGCTCAAAGTTGCCCCGTTGGCTACTATTAGTGTTGCCCCGTTCTTAACTGTTATGGTTGCTCCATTGTGAAATGTCATTGATTTCGAAACCGTCCATATCGTGTTCTCAACAACAATATGATTGTAAATGTTTGTGCGTGAATAAGTGTTGTTCCCTTCCATGATGCGAATGGTGTCACGTAATGCAGGGTCTAAGCTTTCCATATAGCCATACTTGTCCATTGGACCAACTAATGGATTTGAATCGTCTCCGTCTTGTTCGTCTGGCGCATCAGGAGGACATGATGCCGGCTTTGGTCCCAATCCCCAACAATAAAAGCCATCGCCATCAGCATCCTCACACACAATATCTTTATCCGACATACCTGAAACTTTAATAGGTCCAGTTATTGCAAAAGTACTGTTTAAGCCATTAATGTTATGAAATACCACAGGGAAATAATGCCAATGATTAGCATAATTGTCTTTAAATATCCAACAAGTCATGCCTATTTGTGGGTCATTTCCTTCTATGAGGCGAGCTCCCTCGCCAATTTTGTCCTCATTAATAATGTAAGCTGTGTCTCCAACTGCGAGTTCTTTATATCCAACTAGTAGTCTGTAAAGTCTAAAAGTTGAGTAAACGAACTTCGTTTTGTCAAAGCA
>CAVGKZ010000012.1:0-34415 GCA_963630025.1 bacterium
GGTTACATTCCAGATAGATGGCGTTCCATCTGACAGCCGTCTCCAAATTCTCCATTGCTACAGTTTGTTGCTTGCAACAGGCAACGCACTCGACTATGACAAGCAGAAGACTTGCAAACATGGTGAACACATAACTTGCATTGATGTGACGGCCACGGAAATAGAAGCCCGCCAACTCCCTGGGTACGCATTCAAGCATGGTCGCTTGCTTATATCATTTGAAATGGTCGTCAGAGACTCGTCTATGCTCTTGGCCTTATCTTTGATTTTACTAATGTCCGTCTTGATAGTACCTGTATCATCTTGAACTGACTTGCAAGCTTTTCCGTCGCATCGTATCGTAACATTGGGACGAACTATCTTCGGCTCGGGAATGTGTTTGGCGTATTCCTCTACCGTTTCCATGACAAGTCCGCGGAAAGTTTCCTTCAATTCATCCATGTCTACAAGTTGTTTCCGTGTCGCCTTGCTTTGAGCGTCTTTTGTCTGCTGGTCAGACATGCGGGTTTCAAGCACTTCGCATTCGTCCAACTTGAATTCTTTGAGTGATGTATGTTTCTTATTCATATTCGTATTCGTATGCTTTTTTGTTACCTTCTTCTGCCCGTCCTTTGCGTTGGCTGATTCTTGTTTTTGCTCTTGCGTTTCTTTTCGTCGTCATCATCGTCACGCTTGTTGCAACTTCCTCCGCTGACTGACGGTGTTGGCGAAACATCAGGTTGAAGGACAAGTTCAACCGCTACATCGATTATGCGAGAGGCTATGCCAGAGTCACCGCTTGCCGCTGCGGTGGAATCGTCATTGAAAGCAACCGAAGAACGGGGTGATTGTGAAAGCAGACTGTTCGTCCTTTTTTATGGTCATTTAGAGAAGATTTGTTGTCGCATGGGGAAGGCTTATTGTCTCTTAGAAAATCAGTATCTCCTTGTGCACCGGCTATGCAATTTGGCATAAGTTTTGTGTTATATCGAGTGATTGCGGCACTGTCGCCAAGGCATGGATGAAAATCGCATCAATGCTTGCGGAAGAAGGCAGAGCCAAGAAACAGAATCACCTATAAAAACGAAATGTAATGAATTGCAAGAAAATCATCACCTCCGCAGCTCTTGCCGCGCTATGTTTGCATGGAACAGCACAATCGGGCAAGACGGAATCGTCCGAAACTCCACAACTGGGCATCGACCCTATAGACAAAGTGATAGACGCAATGACCTTAGAGGAGAAACTGGATTTGCTGATAGGGTCGGAAGGCAACGGGCAGACCGACGCTAAGGTTACCGTTGGCAACTCTTCAACCATTGTGCCTGGGGCCGCTGGCCAACTCAATGCCATTCCCCGGTTGGGAATCCCGTCAACGGTGCTCGCCGATGGTGCGGCAGGCCTGCGCATCGACCCTACCCGCAAGGGCACTGACAGCACGTTCTATTGCACCCACTTCCCCATCTCTACTGTGATGAGCGCCACATGGAACACCGAACTTGTGTCGCGGGTGGGCAAGGCACTGGGCAGCGAGGTTAAACACTATGGAGTGGACGTGCTGTTAGCCCCGTCGACCAACATACAACGCAATCCGCTGAATGGCCGCAACTATGAGTATTACTCGGAAGACCCTCTGCTTTCTGGCAAGATGTGCGCCGCCATGATAGATGGCGTGCAAAGCAACGGCGTGGGCACATGCCTGAAGCACTTCGCCCTCAACAATCAGGAAACCAACCGCTCGGGCAATAACGTGATTGGCTCTCCGCGCACATTCCGTGAAATCTACCTCAAACCGTTTGAGATGGCTGTGAAGGAAGCCAAGCCCTGGACGGTGATGACTTCTTACAACAAGATAAACGGTACGATGGCGAGCGAACGGTGTGACTTGATTACCGAAATCCTGCGCCAAGAATGGGGATTTGACGGAATGGTGATGACCGATTGGCTTGGTGGCGAGAACGCAGTGGCGCAGATGGAAGCCGGCAACGACCTGCTGATGCCCGGGCAACGTTCGCAGCGGGAAGCCATCAAGAAAGCTGTGCTGAACGGCAGGCTTTCACTCGAAATCATCGACCGAAACGTGAAACACGTTCTGGAATATATCCTCAAGACACCAAGATTCAACGGCTATCAAGCCGACAACGCTCCTGATCTGGCGGCCAATGCAGCTGTTACGCGCCGTGCGGCTTTGGAGGGCATGGTGCTCTTGAAGAACGACAAGAGTGTGTTGCCCTTCGACACCGCGAAGATAAAGAAGGTGGCTCTCTTCGGGCGCACCTCTTACGACTTCATCGCAGGTGGCTCGGGGTCGGGCGATGTGAACCACGCCTACGTGGTGAGCCTTCTTGACGGACTGAAAGGGGCGGGCTTTGCGGTAGATGAAACCGTGCGCAATGCTTACGAAAGGTACATACCCGAGCAGAAGAAGCTCCTGCCCGTGCCTACTGGACCACTTGCGGCATTACTTCCCAAGCAACTCGTGCCTGAGATGGCCTTAGACAACAACATGCTGGCACGGTCGGCTGAAGACAACGACATTGCCATAGTGACTGTGGGAAAGATATCGGGTGAGTTTGCCGACCGTAAAATTACTGGCGACTTCTACTTCACGGACGCTGAGCAACAGATGATTGGCAAGGTTTCCGACGCTTTCCATCATGCCGGCAAAAAAGTGGTAGTCATTCTCAATGTGTGCGGCGTGACAGAAGTGAAGAGTTGGACGGACAAGGCTGATGCTGTGCTCGTGGCCTGGCTGCCGGGGCAAGAGGGCGGAAACTCCGTGGCAGACTTGCTTGTAGGTAATGAGTCGCCCTCGGCAAGACTTCCAATGACGTGGCCTTTGAGCTACGACGACGTGCCTTCAAAGGACAATTTCCCCAACACCGACGAAATCAGTGATGAACTCTTGACTTTGAGCATGACCGTTGACGGAGGCAACAAGCGGAATCAGCCGCTCAAAAACTTCGACTACACCGACTACAAGGATGGCATCTATGTGGGCTACCGCTACTATAGCACACAGCATGTGCCCGTGGCCTATCCCTTTGGCTACGGACTGAGCTATACCACTTTTAAGTATGGCAAGCCGCAAGTCGTCATCGGTGAAAATGGCAACGTTAAGGTTTCCGTAGAGGTGAAGAACGTAGGGCGCAGAGCGGGCAAAGAAGTTGTTCAGGTGTATGTGTCAGCTCCGGGCAAGGATATGGACAAGCCGGAACGGGAGTTGAAGGCGTTTGTCAAAACCCGCAGCCTTGCCCCTGGCGAATCACAAGTGGTAACATTGGAAATCGACTACCGCGACTTGGCATCGTTCAACGAGACAGCCAGCCAGTGGCAGGTGGAGGAGGGCGACTACAAAATACTGATAGCCAGGAACGCTGCCGATACCAAACCGCTTGTGGGCACAGTTCATGTGGAGGGACATGTTGTAGCAAAAGTGCGCCCTTGTCTTTTGGAGGAACAGAAATAAAATGCTCTTGCACTTAAATGCGGAGCGTGCGACAAAGAGCAGTGCACGGGAGGTACGTCGGGGGCAACGTAGCTCCTAATACGCTACATGTACAGAAAGGGAAGAGAGCCTGTCTCACACGCGGTGAGGCAGGCTCTCTTCCCTTTCTGCATTGGCGTTATGGCTATTCCGCCCGCCAACATCCGTTTTCATCCTGATACACTTCGGGGTCGTCGGCATCTCCCATGTGGAGTTTGTTATCTCCCGACTCGCAGATGAATTCGAAAGACGACATCTGCACTATCTGTATCACGGGACTTTTATATGTTTTCTTCATGTCTGTATGTTTTTTGTGTTGGGTTCTATAAATTAACTCCTTATTTGACAATTACCTTTATTGTCTTGCTGCCACGCTTCACGATGTTCCAGCCCTTCCGTAATCCTTCCAGTCGGCGGCCGTTGAGGTCGTAGTATTCTGCGTCGGCGTTGAGAGTGTCGATTACGCTGCTGATGGAAGTCGTTGCATCGTTGTCAGTCATGATGCTGAGCACCGAGGCATATTTCGCGCTGCTCGTCTCGTCGGTCAGAATGTAGGCGCGGTATGGGCTCACTATTACGCACGTGTCTTCCTTGGTGTAGTCAGACACCTTGTAGAACTTGTTGTTGGCTATGAAGTAGCCGTTGCCATCGGCGAGATAAGTCGGCTCGAACGCACCGTCAAGATAAGTGTCGCCCTCGGCCACGACAGGCATGTAGACGACTTTGGCGGCGGCAGCGCTGATCGTGATGCCACTCTGCGAGTTGCTCTTCTTGCTGATTATCACCGGAGTGCCGGCCGCGATGGTGCCGCTCAGCTGGGTGAGGGTCAGCTTGTCGGCGTCGATGGTGTTGATGGTGTAGAAGTTGCAGTCGGCCTCGGCGGTGTTTATCTCAAACGGCAGGCAGAGCGTGCCCCACTTGTTGGCCATCGTGCGAGTGTAGGATGCCGTCTTGTCGTCGGCAAGCTTGAAGTCAAACCACGACATGAACGCCTTGCCGTCGGTGAAGTCAACGTCAGCGTCGCAACGCGCGTTGTCGCCGTAGCCGTCCACGTTGTAGTCCTTGTCGCCCACGCTGAACTGGCGGCGCAGCGTGAGGTAGCCGTCGGTGTAGTTGGCCTTGTCCTTTGTTACTACGCTTTTGTCGAAATTGGGCAGCGAGGTACAGCCGTAGAACATGTCACCATCTGTATATACTCTTGACAACGAGAAGTCTTCGGAGACATAGATGTTCTTCAGGTTTGAGCAAGAATAAAACATTCCGGTAGTAAGACTAAGGTAGTCTGTGACGAAATGCGTGAGGTCGAGCGAGGTCAGAGATTCGCACGAACTAAACATCTCCGGCATATCCGACGTCTTTGAGGTGTTGAGGTATTCTATGCCTTCTATCTCCTTAAGGTTTTTCTTGCCGTAGAACCATCTCGTACAATATTTGGGGAGCACCTCGCTGAACTCCTCGCGGAACACCACCTTTTCCGGGTCTGCATCTTTCCAATTCTCCCAGTTGTTGTACTTATCTCCGTCGAAATCATATATGCCGGTGGCGGTGGTCAAGTAGCGTTGATTGTCGTAGTGGAAAGTGAGAGTTCTGGTGCTGTCCTGATATTCCACCCACGCCTTCGGAGTCACATAGGATATGTTCATATAGCCGCCCATGGTGACATCTTTTGCCATAGAGGCATCTATCTTGCTTCCGTCGTAGTTGGGCAGACTGACACACTTGTTAAACATCTCGGCGCTCGCTGCGCCGCTGGCCACCGTAAAGTTTTCGCTTGCCATAATGTTTTTCAATGACCCACAATACTCAAACATTTGCGAAAAGTTTGTGACCTTGGCGGTGTTGAAGTTCTGAAGGTCGAGCGACACCAACTCCGTGCATCCATAGAACATGGCCGCCATGCTGGTGGCATTGCTGGTGTCGAGAAAATCGAGATTTTCAATGGAAGTGAGTTTTGTCATGCCTGCAAACCAGTGATAGCAGTTTGTTGGCGTGAAGTTCTTCATTTCCTTGCAGAACACCACTTTTGCAACGGGCTGCTCCTGCCATCCAGGTGCAGAGCCATCCTCGTTGAGGTCGTAGGTGGCAGCGGCCTTGGTGTAAGGTCTGAAGCGGTCGTAGTGGAAAGTAAGCGTTCCGACGCTGTCTTGATACTCCACCCACGCACTCGACGGGTTGGAAACATTGTTCAGATAGCCGTACTCGCTTATGTCACACGCTTTATTACAACCTACATTTTCACTGCTGTAATTGGGCAGACTTGCCGCGCCTTTAAACATATCGGCGCTAAATCTGTCCCAATAGAAGCTCTGGTTCTTTTCCCAGCATTCTGCATGGAAAGCGTCAGTCACCATGATGTTTCTCAGTTTGACACAGTTGTAGAATGCGTGTCCCAGACCCTTTCCCGCATTTGAGATGTCAAAGCTGGTAAGGTCAAGCTCCACCAGACTTTTACAGCCTTTGAATATTCCATGCATCTCCGTCGTGTTTTTTGTGTTGAACGACTTGACATTCAGCGATGTCAGGTTCTCACAGTAGTAGAACATGTTCTTCATCGTTGCCACTTTGCTGGTGTTGAAGCTGGACAGGTCAAGCGATGTCAACTTAAGACCATAGAACATGTTTTCCATCGTCGTCACATTGCTGGTATTAAAGTGCGAGAGGTCAAGCTCCGTCAGACTGGTGCAGCGGTAGAACATGCTTTTCATGTTGGTGACACTGTCCGTGTTGAGGTATTCGATGCCTTTTATCGTATTGAGTTTCGAGAAGGTGTAAAACCAGCAGGCGGTGGTTGTGGGGCGCGCATCTATGAAGCAGCTGTCGAACACCACCGTTGTGACGGTCTTCTTCGGATTTTTTGCGTCCACCCACTCCGGCCAGCTCGACCCGCTGTTCAGGTTATACTTGGCGGTGGCGGAGGTTGCCTCCTTGTTCTCGTCGTAGTGGAACGTCAGGGTGGCGGTGCCTTCCTGATATTCCACCCACGCCTGCTTGTCGGCCATGGCCAACGACGGCACGAGGAGCAACATCATGAGAAACGTTGCCCGCGCAAATAAGGTAATTGTCTTGTGCATAAAATGTACTGATTGTTATATGATTGTCTATGTTTATCCTCTATGTGGATGCAAAGATAGTCATTATCAGCAAAATACGGCATCAACTTAGACCAAATCATATCTTTTAGACACGAAAAGAGTGCTCAGCATAGGAGGTACGCTGCCCCCGGCGTACCATTCGTTCATATGAAGCCAGCAAGGCAGCGCCTACTACAGCTTCCAACTGCGCATTGTCGGTTTTGTCCGATTTGTTTACGGTGGGACTGGAATAAACCTAAATAGGGTGTCCAGCTTGATGTTCCAAAAAAAAACAGAAAAATGAGGTCTCAACGGGCTGAAAGCCCGGCAATACCTACTCAAAATATAGGAACATCAAACAGGACGCCCTAAAACCTAACCTAAAAAAGTACGCTTTGCAAGCGTTTGGTTTACAGCGTATTGCTGGTGCTGTGAAAAAACGTATCAATCTTTGCAAAAAAATATATCAATCTTTGCCGAAAATGTATGCAATCTTTGGGCAAAATCGATATGATTTTCGGGCAGAATCGCGGCTTGTGATTTCCGAGTAAGTATTCTTCATGGTTTCCGCAGCGATTGTTGGGCTGGAATCTATGTACCATCCTGGCCTCAAAGAGGCCGTATCTCAGTAACCCATTGTGAAGTGTAGCGGAACATGGGGGTAGTGTATGGACGGAATAAACATCGGCTTCGAAGATGCCGCACAAAATGGAAAACGAGGCTTCGCTTCTCACTCCTTTTTATTAAGGGTGGTTCTATAAATTACCACCGTAATTTTGCTTGATGTTGGGTGATTTACGTTTTGTCATCTTGCGGTCTCTTTTCGACCCAATCTGTCTGTTCGTTCAGTCGTATAGCTCGCTATACTCTTTCACTCACAAACAGATTGTCTTCGAAAATAGACTCGCAATCTGCCAAAGCTAATTTATAGAACCATCCTTAAGAAATCGAGATTTTTTGGGTCTTTGCGATAATAATTTTGTTACCTTTGCACCGCTTAAGCCGCATACAATTTATAATATTATAATTTATATGTATTTTACTTTATTCATTACCGTTATCTTGACGGCCGTCGTGCTTGTTGTGGGTGCGTATGTGGTGGCCAAACTTATTGGCCCACGCTCTTACAACCCAGTGAAGGGCGAGCCGTTTGAGTGTGGTATTCCCACAAGAGGCTCGTCGTGGATACCTCTCCACGTGGGCTACTATCTCTTTGCCATTCTCTTCCTGATGTTTGACATCGAGACGGTGTTCCTTTATCCGTGGGCAGTAGTGGTGAAGCAGTTTGGGGCGATGGCTCTTTGCAGCATCGGCTTCTTCCTGCTGGTACTTGTGTTTGGCCTTGCATACGCTTGGCGGAAAGGAGCGTTGGAATGGAAGTGAGAAAACCAGTGATCAAGAGCATCCCCTATGGGGAGTTCAAGGACAACGAGACGCTCGAAAAGATTGTGGAGGAGCTGCACGAGGGCGGCTGCAACGTGGTTGTAGGCTCGCTCGACCAGGCCATCAACTGGGGACGCAGCAACTCACTGTGGTCGCTCACGTTCGGCACGAGCTGCTGCGGCATCGAGTTCATGGCCGTGGGTTGCGCCCGCTACGACTTCGCCCGCTTCGGCTTCGAGGTTACGCGCAACTCTCCGCGCCAGGCCGACCTCATCATGTGCGCCGGCACCATCACCAACAAGATGGCCCCGGTGTTCAAGCGTCTGTATGACGAGATGGCCGAGCCTAAGTATGTGGTGGCCGTGGGCGGATGCACCATCAGTGGCGGCCCGTTCAAGAAGAGCTACAACGTGGTGCGCGGCATCAGCGAGCTGGTGCCCGTAGATGTGTATGTGCCTGGATGCCCACCGCGCCCCGAGGCCATACTCTACGGCATGATGCAGCTGCAGCGCAAGGTGAAGATCGAGAAGTTCTTCGGCGGAGCCAACCACAAGATGACCAAGGAGGAGAAGGCCGAATCGATGGCCAAGGGCGGTCTGCGCGGACTGAGCAACGAGAACCTCGTGGCCTCGCGCAAGCTCGGACAGAAGGAGCCTATCATCGTGACCGACGTGCCTGAGGGCTTCAACGCCAAGGCCGAGACAACCGAAGACTAATATATAATAAGGTATAAGAACGAAATCATGAAACTGAACAATATTGAACTCACATTCGACGCCTTTGCCGCAGAGATGGCGAAGCTGAAGAACGAGAAGCATTTCGACTACCTTGTTACCATCATTGGCGAGGACTTCGGCGAAGAAGGCTTGGGATGCATCTACATACTTGAGAACACCGACACCAACGAGCGCTGCTCCGTGAAGACGATAGCCAAGAAGGTGGACGGCAGCGACGTGGTGCCTACGGTAATCAATCTGTGGAAGTCGGCCGACCTGCTTGAGCGCGAGGTATACGACTTCGTGGGCATCAAGTTTCTCGGCCACCCCGACATGCGCCGCCTCTTCCTGCGCACCGACTTCAAGGGACACCCTCTGCGCAAGGACTTCGACATGAGTCCGGAGGCCAACCGCTTCCCCCTGACCGACGAGCCGGAGGAGGACTACACCGTGGAGTATAGCCTCGACGCCGACGGACACCTCGTGGCCACACGCCACAGACTGTTCAGCGACGACGACTACGTGGTGAACATTGGACCCAACCACCCGTCAACCCACGGAGTGCTGCGCCTGCAGACCGTGCTCGACGGCGAGACGGTGAAGAAGATATACCCCCACCTGGGCTACATACACCGTGGCATAGAGAAGATGTGGGAGGGCATGACCTATCCGCAGACACTCGCCATGACCGACCGCCTCAACTATCTGTCGGCCATGATGCACCGCCACGCTCTCGTGGGAGTGATCGAGGAGGGCATGGGCATCGAACTGTCCGACCGCATACACTACATCCGCACCATCATGGACGAGCTGCAGCGCATCAACAGCCACTTGCTCTTCCTCGGTTGCACCGCGCAGGACCTTGGCGCCCTCACGGCGTTCCTCTACTGCATGCGCGACCGCGAGCACGTGCTCAACGTGATGGAGGAGACCACCGGCGGACGACTCATCATGAACTACTACCGCATCGGCGGATGCCAGGCCGACATCGACCCCAACTTCGTGGCCAACACCAAGAAGCTGTGCAAGTATCTGCGCCCCATGGTGCAGGAGTATCTCGACGTGTTCGGCGACAATGTGATAACCCACAACCGACTGGAGGGCGTAGGCCCGATGGACAAGGCCGACTGCATCAACTACGGTGTGACCGGACCGGCCGGACGCGCTGCCGGATGGAAGAACGACACCCGCAAGCGCCACCCCTACGACTGCTACGACAAGGTGGAGTGGAAGGAGATAACGCTGACCGGGTGCGACTCAATGGCACGCTACTACGTACACATCGAGGAGATATACCAAAGCCTCGACATCATCGAGCAACTTATCGACAACATTCCCGAAGGCGACTTCTACATCAAGCAGAAGCCCATCATCAAGGTGCCCGAGGGACAGTGGTACTTCTCGGTTGAGGGCGCGAGCGGCGAGTTTGGCGTGTATCTCGACTCCAAGGGCGACAAGAGTCCCTACCGCATGAAGATGCGCCCCATGGGACTGACGCTCACCGGAGCCCTCGACAAGATGTGCAGCGGACAGAAGATTGCCGACCTCATAACCACAGGCGCGGCCATCGACTTCGTCATCCCCGACATCGACAGATAAGAAACAGTAGAAAAACAACTCTCAAATCAATTAGTTGAAATGTTTGATTTCAGTATAGTTACAACATGGATCGACTCGCTGCTGCGCCAGACGCTTGGCCTTGGCGACTTTTGGTCGATTCTTATCGAGTGCATACTGGTGGGCGTGCTCATCCTTGTGGGCTACGCCACGCTGGCTATCATCTTGATATTCATGGAACGCAAGGTCTGCGCCTACTTCCAGTGCCGCCTCGGCCCGATGCGAGTGGGTCCCTGGGGCGTGTTCCAGGTGTTCGCCGACGTGCTGAAGATGCTCATCAAGGAGATCTTCACCGTTGACAAGGCCGACAAGCTGCTCTACTTCGTGGCTCCGTTCCTCGTGCTGATAGCGTCGGTGGGCACATTCTCGTTCCTGCCGTGGAACAACGGCGCCACCGTGCTCGACTTCAACGTGGGCGTGTTCCTGCTCACTGCAGTGTCGAGCATTGGCATCCTCGGCATATTCATGGCCGGATGGGGAAGCAATAACAAGTATAGCGTGGTGTCGGCCATGCGTGGAGCCGTGCAGCTCATATCCTATGAGATGTCGCTCGGCCTGTGCCTCATCACCGCCGTGATACTCACCGGCACAATGCAGATGTCGGGCATCGTCGAGGCGCAGACAGGTCCGTGGAACTGGCTCATATTCCAGGGTCACATACCGGCGATAATAGCCTTCCTGGTGTTCCTCGTGGCCGGCAACGCCGAGGCCAACCGCGGCCCGTTCGACTTGGCCGAGGCCGAGAGCGAGCTTACCGCCGGCTACCACACCGAGTATAGCGGCATGGGCTTCGGCTTCTACTACCTGGCCGAATACCTCAACCTGTTTGTCGTGTCGGGCATCGCCACAACGGTGTTCCTCGGCGGATGGGCGCCCGTCAACATCGGCATTGAAGCCTTCGACACTGTGATGAATTACATCCCCGGCATCGTGTGGTTCCTCGGCAAGACATTCGCCGTGGTGTGGCTGCTCATGTGGGTGCGCTGGACATTCCCCCGCCTCCGCATCGACCAGATACTGAAGCTCGAGTGGAAGTATCTCATGCCGCTGTGCCTCATCAACCTCGTGCTCATGACAATAGTAGTGGCCTTTGGATGGCACTTTTAAATGAATAATAGGAAATGGAAGATTCTAAAAAATCATATTTCGGAGAAATCGGGGCGGCCATGAAGACGCTCGCCACGGGCATGAAGGTGACCATGAAGGAGTACTTCACGCCCAAAAGCACCGAGCAGTATCCTGAGAACCGCAAGACCACGCTGCACGTGTCGAAGCGCCACCGTGGCCGACTGGTGTTCACGCGCGACGAGGCAGGAGCCTACAAGTGCGTGGCCTGCACGCTCTGCGAGAAGGCATGCCCCAACGACACCATCAAGATAACGTCGCAGATGGTGGAAGACCCGGAAACGGGCAAGAAGAAGCGCAAGCTGGTGGACTACCAGTATGACCTTGGCGACTGCATGTTCTGCGAGCTTTGCGTCAACGCCTGCAACTTCGGCGCGATAGAGTTCACCAACGACTTCGAGAACTCGGTGTTCGACCGCTCGAAGCTGGTGCTCCACCTCGACAAGGAAGTGTACAAGGGCGGCAGCCTGCCCAACATCATCGACGGCGGCGCGCCACAGGAAATAGGCAAGTTTAACACTAAAACGAAATAAAGGAGGAAGAATTGCTATATGGCTAATTTGATTATGTTTTGCATATTGGCGGTCGTAATCCTCGGCTCGGCAATAATGTGCGTGCTCACCAAGCGCATCATGCGCGCGGCCACGTTCCTGCTCTTCGTGCTCTTCGGAGTGGCCGGGCTTTACTTCCTGCTCGACTACACCTATCTCGGAGCTGCGCAGATAAGCATCTATGCCGGCGGCATCACCATGATGTACATCTTCGCCATACAACTCGTGAGCAAGCGCACGCTGCAGGGTCTCGTGGAGAGGCTCAAGGGCAGCCGCGTGGCCTTCGTGGGCCTTGTCACCGTGGTGGGCTTCGCCACTGTGGTGGGCATTCTGCTCAAGAACAGCTTCATGTGCATGGCTTGCGCCGCACCCGACACCGAGGTGCCTATGGACACCATCGGCATGGCTCTGCTCGGCAGTGGCAAGTACCAGTATGTGCTGCCGTTCGAGTTCATATCTGTGTTCCTTTTGGCCTGCATCATTGGAGGCATTGTTGTTGCACGTAAAGAAGAGGAGAAGAAGTAATAATGGTACCAGTAGAGTTTTATTTTGTGCTTAGCGCGCTGTTGTTCTTCATCGGCGTGTTCGGCTTCGTCACCAGGCGCAACCTCATCGCCATGCTCATCTCGGTAGAGCTTGTGCTCAACGCCGTTGACCTCAACTTCGCGGCGTTCAACCGCCTGTTGTTTCCCGGCGAGCTTGAGGGCTTCTTCATGACGCTGTTCTCCATTGGCGTGAGCGCAGCCGAGAGTGCGGTGGCCATCGCGATTATCATCAATGTTTACCGCAACTTCCACAGCGACCAGGTGAACAGCATCGAAAACATGAAATATTAATTTTAGATTATGGATTTTACATATTCAATATGGATTCTTCTGCTGCCGCTGATCAGCTTCCTGATAATCGGCTTGCCAGAATTCGTGAATAAGAAGTACGCGTGGTCGCACAAGACAGCCGGACTGATCGGCACCTGCTCGCTCGGGCTGGTGACGATACTGAGCTACGTAACCGCGTTCAAGTATTTCTCGACCGACCGTCTTGCCGACGGCACGTTCGCCACGATAGTTCCCTACAACTACACGTGGCTGCCCCTCGGATCGCTCCACTTCGACATGGGCATTCTGCTCGACCCCATCTCGGTGATGATGCTCATCGTCATCTCCACCGTGAGCCTCATGGTACACATCTACTCGTTTGGCTACATGCACGGTGAGAAGGGTTTCCAGCGCTACTATGCCTTCCTGTCGCTGTTCACGATGTCGATGCTCGGCCTCGTGCTGGCCACCAACATCTTCCAGATGTACATGTTCTGGGAGCTTGTGGGTGTCAGCTCTTATCTGCTCATCGGCTTCTACTACACGCTGCACGCTGCCGTACACGCGTCGAAGAAGGCGTTCATCGTTACGCGCTTCGCCGACCTGTTCTTCCTCATCGGCATCCTCGTGTTCAGCTACTACACTGGCTCGTTCAACTTCTCGTTCACCGGAACCGATGTTCAGGTGGCCGAGGGCATGACCCAGTTCACCACGTGCGACACCGCTCGTGCCGTGGCTGCAGGCGGTTGCATCCTGCCCACAGCCCTTGTGCTGATGTTCATCGGTGGCGCCGGTAAGTCGGCCATGTTCCCCTTGCACATCTGGTTGCCCGACGCCATGGAGGGTCCTACGCCTGTGTCGGCCCTGATACACGCCGCAACCATGGTTGTGGCCGGTGTGTTCCAGATTGCGCGCATGTTCCCCATCTGGATTGAGTATGCCCCGGGTGCCATGGAGATTGTGGTTGTCGTGGGTGCGTTCACCGCATTCTATGCCGCCGCAGTGGCTTGCGCCCAGAGCGACATCAAGCGTGTGCTCGCCTTCTCGACCATATCGCAGATAGCCTTCATGATGGTTGCCCTCGGCGTTTGCATGCCCGGCCACCACGGAGCCGTGCTCGACAACCACGCCCAGCTTGGCTACATGGCTTCGATGTTCCACCTGTTCACCCACGCCATGTTCAAGGCTTGCCTGTTCCTTGGCGCCGGCTGCATCATCCACGCCGTACACAGCAACGAGATGTCAACCATGGGTGGCTTGCGCAAGTACATGCCCATCACCCACGCCACATTCCTCATCTCGTGTCTCGCCATAGCCGGCATACCGTTCTTCTCGGGCTTCAGCTCAAAGGACGAGATCATCACGGCTTGCTTCGAGTACTCGCCCGTTTGCGGCTGGTGGATGACGATGGTGGCCGCCATGACCGCCTTCTACATGTTCCGTCTGTACTACGGCATATTCTGGGGCACCGAGAACAAGGAGCTTCACGCCGAGCACACTCCCCACGAGGCTCCCGCAGCCATGACCTTCCCGCTGGTGTTCCTCAGCGTTGTCACCGTGGGCGTTGGCGTTGTCACCACGCTTGGTGGCTTCCTCGACTGGAGTTGGGCCAGCTTCGGCTCCATCGTGAGCGCAGCCGGCACGGCCTACACCGTACACTTCGACCCGCAGGTGGCCGCCACTTCAACGGTGATTGCCATTCTCTCGATAGCCCTTGCCACATATATATATAAAGGTGAGAAGCAGCCAGTGGCCGACAAGCTGTACGCCACGTTCCCCCGTCTGCACCGCTGGGCATACAAGCGTTTCTATCTCGACGAAGTTTATATGTTCGTCACCCACAAGATACTGTTCCGCTTCGTGTCCAAGCCAATACGCTGGATAGACGAGCACATCATCAACGGACTCATCGACTTCAGCGCATGGGGCGCCAACGAGGCCGGCGAGACCATACGCCCATGGCAGAGCGGCGACGTGCGCCAGTATGCCGTGTGGTTCCTCACTGGAACAGTGGCTCTAACATTAATATTACTTTGCATATAACAACAAGATGAACATATTAAGTCTATTCGTAGTAATCCCCGTGTTGATGCTGCTGGGCCTTTGGGTTGCGCGCAACGTCAACCAAGTGAGGGGCGTGATGGTGGCCGGCGCGTCTTGCCTTTTGGCTCTGTCGGTTTGGCTTACCTTCTATTTCATCTCGGAGCGTTCAGCGGGCAATGATGCGGAGATGCTTCTGCAGGCATCTACTGTATGGTTTCCCTCGCTCCACATCAATTACGCCGTGGGTGTCGACGGCATCTCGGTGGTGATGTTGCTGCTTTCGAGCATCATCGTTTTCACCGGCACCTTCGCCTCGTGGAAGCTGAAGCCCCTCACCAAGGAGTTCTTCATGTGGTTCACGCTCCTGTCAACGGGAGTTTACGGCTTCTTCATCTGCATCGACCTGTTCGCCATGTTCATGTTCTATGAGGTGGCCCTCATCCCGATGTACCTGCTCATTGGCTACTGGGGTTCGGGCCGCAAGGAATATGCGGCAATGAAGCTTACGCTCATGCTCATGGGCGGTTCGGCTCTCATCATCCTTGGCATCGTCGGCATCTACTTCTTCAACGGTGCAACCACGATGAACATCCTTGAGATAGCCCACCACAACATGATTCCGGGCAACGTGCAGAACGTGCTCTTCCCCTTCGTGTTCATCGGCTTCGGTGTGCTTGGCGCACTGTTCCCCTTCCACACATGGTCGCCCATCGGTCACGGCTGCGCGCCCACCTCGGTGTCGATGCTCCATGCCGGCGTGCTCATGAAGCTCGGTGGCTACGGATGCTTCCGCATAGCCATGTTCCTGTTGCCCCAGGCCGCACAAGACCTGTCGTGGATATTCCTCATCCTCACTACTATCTCTGTGGTATACGGTGCCTTCTCGGCCTGCGTGCAGACCGACTTGAAGTTCATCAACGCCTATTCGTCGGTGTCGCACTGCGGACTCGTGCTGTTCGCCCTGCTCATGATGACCAAGGTGTCTTGCACCGGTGCCATCCTTCAGATGCTCTCACACGGACTCATGACGGCCTTGTTCTTCGCCCTCATCGGTATGATCTATGGCCGCACCCACACCCGTGACATCCGCGAGCTTGGTGGCCTGATGAAGATAATGCCGTTCCTCTCCGTGGGCTATGTCATTGCCGGTCTGGCCAACCTCGGTCTGCCGGGCTTCTCTGGCTTCATCGCCGAGATGAGCATCTTCGTGGGTTCGTTTGAAAATCCCGACACGTTCCACCGCTGCTGCACCATCATAGCCTGCACCTCCATCGTGGTGACGGCTGTCTACATCCTGCGCACGGTGGGCTTCATCCTGTTTGAGAAAGTCACAAACCCCCATTACCTTGAGCTTACCGACGCCACATGGGACGAGCGCTTCGCCGTTTGCTGCCTCATATTCTGCGTGGCCGGCCTCGGCACATTCCCCTTGTGGGCAAGCAATGTGATAGGCGATGCGGTTAGCCCCATCCTCAGTGTAATTAACATGTAACAACCAGTAGGAACAAAAAGATGGATTACAGTCAGTTTTTTAACATGCTTCCAGAAGCCACTCTGATGGCTGTCTTGGTAATAGTGTTTCTCGCCGACCTCATTCTCAAGGGCGACAAGAAGCACGCCACATTGAGCCTGCTGGCGGGCATCTTGCTAGCCGCACAGACGGCGGTGTGCTTCATTGCCCCCGCCGCGTCGGCGTTCTCGGGATTGTATGAGGCCACAGCTGCCTCCAATGTGATGAAGGTGATACTCACCGCCGGCGCGTTCATCGTGCTCGTAATGTCGCAGTCGTGGATTGACCGCGCCGACGTGCGCAACAAGGAGGGCGAGTTCTACGAGCTTCTCGTGTCGACCCTGCTTGGCATGTACATCATGATTTCGTCGGGCCACTTCCTCATGTTCTTCCTCGGACTTGAGATGGCCTCCGTGCCAATGGCCTGCCTTGTGGCTTTCGACAAGTTCAAGAAGAACTCGGCCGAGGGCGCAGCCAAGTTCATCCTCACCGCAACGTTCTCAAGCGGCGTGATGCTCTATGGCATATCATTCCTCTATGGTGCAGTAGGCACATTGTACTTCGACGACGTGGCCGCACGCATATCGGCCTCGCCCCTCACCATCATGGGCTTGGTGTTCTTCTTCAGTGGCCTTGGCTTCAAGATTTCGCTTGTGCCTTTCCACTTCTGGACAGCCGACACCTATCAGGGTGCGCCCACAGCCGTGACAGGCTATCTGAGCGTAGTGTCGAAGGGCGCCGCAGCGTTTGCCCTTATGACAATACTCATGAAGGTGTTCGCACCCATGGTTGACTACTGGGAGCACCTGCTCTACATCGTCATCGTGCTCACCATCACCGTGGCCAACCTGTTTGCCCTGCGCCAGTCGGAACTGAAGCGATTCATGGCCTTCAGCTCCATATCGCAGGCCGGCTACATCATGCTCGCCGCCGTGGGCAACAGCTCCATGGGCTTGGCCGCGCTGATGTTCTACGTGCTCATCTACGTGGTGGCCAACATGGCCGTGTTCACCGTAATCAACGTGGTTGAGACACGCGGAGGCGGCACCACCAAGATGAACTGCTACGACGGTTTCTACCAGACCAACCCCAAGCTGTCGTTCCTCATGACCTTGGCCTTGTTCTCGTTGGCCGGCATCCCGCCGTTCGCCGGAATGTTCTGCAAGTTCTTCGTGTTCATGGCTGCCGCCCAGCAGGGTTCCATCGCAGCCTATGTGGTGGTGTTCCTCGCGTTGATCAACACTGTGCCGAGCCTCTTCTACTATCTGAAGATTGTGAAGTGCATGTACATCAACAAGACCGACACACCGCTGCCCACGTTCACGAGCGACTGCAGCACCAAGCTTGCCCTCGCCATCTGCACAATCGGCGTGGCCTTCTTCGGTGTGTGCAGCTGTGTCTACGACTGGCTTGTCGTAGCTTGCAACTAAAACTTCGGAAAATAAAACTATACGGAGCCGGACACTTCCTTTTAGTATGTGTTCCGGCTCCGTTCCGTTTTCCGCCTGTGTGCTAATAGCGATACCACTGTTTCCCGATGGCTTCCTGTATAGTACCTGATAACATACCTTCGCTGCATATCAACGATGTTGGGCTGATTCCTGCCACAGACCTTTCACATTACTATAGCCTCGAATCTTAGATGATTTCCCATTAACGGCACCCTGCTTATGACATCTCTTTCTGCCCGTCTTCAAACCTTGTTCAGCCTCTATCCGCTTGTACCAGTTGCTCTTTGCTTTGTTTGCGGCATAGTTTTCGGCGAGCAATACGGCTTACAGGTCGGGTGGGTGGCGGTGTTGTGTCTGTCGGGTGTGCTGTTGCTTATGGCCTTACTGATTATTCGCCGTCCGTTTGCCAGCACTCTGCTTTTGCTTGCGCTCACGTTTATGGTCGGAATTCTGTCGGTCATCATTGCCAACCGCAACCTTTCTGCGCCCCAACTGCCATACAGGTCTGTTGTGGAAGCCGTGGTTGTTGACGAACCAGTGCCTGCGCGAGGTGCGAACCTTCGCGCCGACGTAGTGATACTGTCCGGTCCTCTGACCGGTAAAGGCGTTAGGGTCTATTTCTTCAGAAACGATGACGAAGAACACAATGGACGCAAACTCACCGTGGGCGACGGAGTGGTGTTCAAAGCAACGTTGGACAAACCATTCCAACGCGGTAGTTCGTTCTTCGACTATACCAGCTATCTGAAGAGCCGTGGCATAGTGGCTACGGCCAAAGTGTGGTCAAACTGTTGGCGCACCGCAGCCCTCGACCTCACGCCGTTGTCCTTGCTTGCCCGTGCACGCATTTCCGCTCTGCGTCTGCGCCACCGCATTGAAGCTCACTACGCCCATCTCGGCCTTTCCGGTCAGGCTCTTGCCATACCATCTGCCATGGTGCTTGGCAACAAAGCTGACGTTTCCGCTGATGTGCGCAATGCCTATTCTACTTCAGGCGCGTCTCATGTGCTGGCCTTGTCGGGTTTGCACCTCAGCATAATCTACTCTCTTTTGACTCTGCTTAGCCTTGGTCGCAAGGGTAGGGCAGTTTACGAACTGTTGGCCGTTGTCGCCATGTGGTGCTATGTCTTTATGGTTGGCCTGCCACCTTCTGTGGTTCGCGCCGCCGTCATGGTCACTGTTTATTCCATCGTTGGTCTCACCGGTCGTCGCGGAGCCTCGCTCAACGTTCTCGCCTTTGCTGCTTTGGTTATGCTTGTGGCCAATCCTCTCTCTCTGTTCGACATTGGTTTCCAACTGTCTTTTGCTGCCATGACCTTCATCCTTGGCTTCCATGGGGCGCTATCATCCCTTGTCCCTCTCCCATACCAGCAGAGCCATCCCTTTGTGCGCTTCGTTTGGCAACTCCTCCTGCTGTCCACCATCGCCACACTTGGCACTCTTCCGCTCATCGCCGCCTATTTCGGCCGCTTGCCAGCCTATTTTCTTGTGGCCAACCTATTGGTAGTTCCTGCTGCCACGTTAATCATCTATGCCTTTCTTGCCCTGCCCCTGCTCTCGCTCATACCCGTTGTGGGCAGTTGGGCGGTCACCGCGTTGAGCTGTGTGGTTGAGTGGATTGGTGCAGCCCTTCGCTTTATCTCCTCATGGCCTTGCGCTTCGGTGAATGTACCGTCCCTGTCGCCGCTTCAAGTCGTTCTCCTCTATGTGGCTGTGGTCAGTCTTTTGGTAGCCCTCTCCATGTATTCTCGCTACCGTCAGTACAACTGGCTGTAGGTGGCGTAATCACGTTCTTGTCTTGAGAATTAATACATTTTAACCAAAAATTGATGCAAGATTTCCTTTATGACGTGCTTTTACTGTCAGACAAGCGAAAGGACAACGGTCGGCGCGCAGCCGTAAGCCAAGTGTAGCAAGTCGGATTGAAAACAACAAGTAATAAAGAAAAGAACGAAATGAATATCAAATCTATTTTCAAGACAGTGGCTATAGCTTGCGTATGTGCGGCAACAATGGCCTCGTGCAGCAAGGATGACGACAACAAGTCGATGGCTTTCAGTGCATCAAAGGTGGTTGTGGCAAAGGATGTAACAAAGACAGTGACCGTAAGCAACTGCACCACACCGCTCACAGCCAAGTCGAGTGACAGCACCGTGGCCACTGTGACCGTGAAAGATGCCTCCCTAACCGTAAAGGGCGTGAAGGTCGGTTCGGCCATAATCACCGTTACCGACAAGAACAAGCAGACCGGCAGCTTCAGTGTGGTTGTAAACGAGGCTCTTTCGCTCAGCAAAACCACAGCAACCGCAAGTGTTGGCAAGAGCGACACCGTGACGGTTAGCAACGGTACTGCTCCTTATACCGCTACAGTGAAAGATGCCAAGATAGCCACTGCTACGGTGAAAGACAACAAGATAGCTGTGAAGGGCGTAAAGGCCGGCACTACCACTATCACCGTGGCCGACAAAAACAAGTTGACAGGTGTCATAATCGTCACAGTCAAGTAGTCTCTTCCCTGACAATGGGAAATAAACAATATGAATACATTTTTTCATAAGCTTCAATAAGACGACGCATTGGGCGGAAACAGGGCGGAGTGGGGCACAAGCGTGTGCGGAAGATTCTGCCACAACGCATCCTGTTTCCGTAGCGTCGCAAACAAAACGGTGCGAAAGTAACGAAAACGAAAGGAGCAAACGTATGAAACGCATCTTCAAACTCGCGGCAGTCTGCCTGGTGGCAGTTCTCCTGTCCGCAACCATACAGTCGTGCAGCAGCGACGACGACAATGGCTATAGCAAGGCATACGCCAATGCCGTGGTCACCATAAAGCCCAATGCAGACAACTCGCAGATGTATCTGCAGCTGGACAGCAACACCCTCGCACTGCCCACCAACCGCACTGCCTCGCCCTACGGCACCAGAGAGATTAGGGCACTGGCCAATCTGTCTGTGGTGGAAGGCGCAGCGGCAAAACCTGCCAACAAGTTGGTGTTCGTAAACTGGATGGACACCATACTCACCAAACCGGTTGCAACGAACAACGGCACCGACGGCAATCTGAAAGCCTACGGTTCCGACCCCATAGAAATAGTGAAGAGCTTTGAAACCGTGGCCGAAGACGGCTATATGACCTTGCGTCTGCGCACCGTCTGGGGCGGAAAGAAGGCTCATTCCATCAATCTTGTACACCGCACCGATGCCAACACGCCCTATCTCTTTACGCTTTATCACAACGCAAACGGCGAGACATCGGGCAAGGTAGGCGATGCACTTGTGGCGTTCCGTCTGCCGGAAGAAGTCGACTCTGTTTCCGGTGCGGTCAATATCACCATACAGTGGAAGTCGTTCACCAAGAACGAGCAAGGCGACAGCACAAAGACCGCCGTGTTCAAGTACGTTCCACGCAAGAAGACCAACTAACTAACAAACAAAATAAGGGCTTCTACTGTTGCGTCATACAACCTTGGCGCACAGGACAAAGCTCCAGAACAACTGACGATGTTTGGCAAAAAGAGCAGGGAGGAAGCGATAGCAAAAGGTATTCGCCGTGGCGAGAGCGCGGCGATGCGCGATTTCTATGCCCTTTACTCTGGGCGGCTTTCTGCCGTGTGCCTGCGCTATGTGGGCAATGCCGACGATGCGCAGGACGTGATGCAGGATGCCATGCTCTCCGTCATAAGCCATATCGACAGTTTTTCCTACCGTGGCGAAGGTTCACTGCTGGCTTGGGTCATGCGCATTGTGGTCACCAAATCACTGGCCTTCTTGCGTTCCCGTTCGCGGCTATGCGCCGTTTCGCTTGACAACGATGCCGAACGCTTGGCCGACACAAGCGACGACACGCCCGAAGTGGCCGACATACCGTCAGAAGAACTGCAAACCATGATCAGCCAACTTCCTGACGGCTATCGAACAGTGTTCAATCTCTATGTCATGGAGGGTAAGAGCCACAAGGAGATAGCCCTTCTGCTTGGCATCAAAGAGTGTTCTTCTGCCTCGCAACTGCACCGCGCCAAGGCCATACTTGCACGGGGCATAAGGGAATACATGAAGAGAAATTAGAATCTACCGGAACAAAACACATCAGAAAGAGCCATGAACAATCAATGGGAAGAGGACATCAGACGCAGGTTGGAGGGACTTGAAGAGCCGTCTCCGCAACTGTCTTGGGACGAAATCGACAAGGCCTTGGCCTCCCGTCGGCAGAGTCAGCGTGCGCGGATTGTGCCCCTCCGGCAGTATAGACGCATGATTGCGGCTGTTGTCGTGGCCCTTGTCGTGGCCGGAGCGGCGGTACTCTTTGTGGCAAACAATGGCTCTGAAGGTGCAAAGACTATTGCTGAAACGGCTTCTGTCATGGAAAATATCCGTCAAAAGGCAGTTTCCGGACAATCAAAATCCCAGGATAACAACGATACTCCCGCTTCTGTAGCCAACAGCGGAGGCGGGATGCTGTGCTTAATGACCGCAGCAAAACCATGCTTGACGCACGGTATGGGTAGTGCGGCAGCGGAAGAGGAGCAAGCCATTGGTGGCGTTGACGCACGCCAAGTGGTTTCTCCTACCGCTGCTGACAGCACTGCAACCACGGCAAAAGTGCCGTCCGACGAGACAAAGACCGTGGCGCAGTCGCAGCAGGAGCGCAGCCAGCAGGATGCAACCGTCCATGAACCGCGCCAATACCATTACAACGACTTGTTTGCCGAGGCCGATGTTCCGTCGAAACGCACTGGCGGAAAGTCGCTCGTGGACTTGAAAGCCTACGTCTCCAATGCCGCTCTGAACAGCAATGCTTCGAGCGTGCAGCCGCTGATGCTCGCTTCGGCATCGACCTACGGCGACTGTGATGAGAACATGAACGTCAATGGTGTTTCCACAGTGAATCCCAAAGGTGCGGAAGAGCAGTGCGATGTCCGCCACAGTCAACCCGTTCGACTTGGAGTGGAGGTGGGGTTCCGCCTGACAGACCGCCTCACTCTCACCACAGGACTGTCCTACAGCCTTCTCCGTTCCGACATCGACCGCACTATAGGCACCGAGCGGAGCACCACAGTGCAGCGGTTGCACTATATCGGCATACCCGTTGGGGTAAACTATTCGCTGTGGCGCAATCGCAGATTCAATGTCTATGTCGGTGGTGGCGGCATGGTTGAGCGCATGGTGAGCGGCAAAGCCGTCATCGAAACGGCAGGTCAGGGTCAGCAGTCGGTCAGCGTTTCGGAGCGCATCTCGTCCGCCCGATTGCAGTTTTCGGTGCATGCATCGGCTGGAGCAGAATACTTCTTCCTGCCCAACGCGGGACTTTTCGTGGAGCCGGGTGTAAGCTACCACTTCAACAACGGTAGCGGACTGTCTACAATCTACAGCGACAAACCGCTCAACCTTAACCTTAGCCTCGGTCTCCGCTTCGATTTTTAGTGACTGTGAAAAGCGTTAAGGCAGACTGTTCGGCTGAACGGTCTGCCTTAATTCCTGCATCGAGAGTTGCTAATTGCTATTACGAGGATAGCTAAAACCTATAACGAAGACTGTTAAAGACTATCACGAGCGTGGCTCGTGATTATCAAGAGAGATGGCTTTCCTCGCCGCTATACCTCCGTGCGCTACGGCAAATATTGCATGATGAACGATTCGGCCACAGGTAGGAAGCGGTCGTGGCCTTTGGCGTTGAGGTGAGCGGTGTCCTTGCCGTTGCCTCCTTGGAAATAAATGCGGCGGAACGATTCGTTTTGCGCATAGATGCCGCTGCGGCGCGCGCTGTCAAACACGGGTATGCCGTAGCTTCCGCACACCTCAAGCATCGCGTCAACCACCTTTTGACGGCTGCTCCCCTCAAAGTTTTCGCAGCACCATGGAGTGAAAAAGAAAATCTTTGCTTCCGGCCATTTGTCTATCATGCCGCGGCAAAGTTCGCCCAAACGCTCCTTGAATGTCGGCACGCCGATGCTGTCGATGCGCGCAGCGTCGTTGTGTCCGCCAATCACGACAACATAATCGAGTGAGTCGCTCATGTCCTTGTAACGGTGATAGACGCCGACGCCCCATTGCTTGAGGTCGAGCGTGAGGCAGTTGCCGTTGCGGCCGTAGTTCAGGTACTTCATGCCGTGCTTATTGGCAAACTTGTAGTGCCATGTGTTCTCTCTCGGTTCTTTGTGGTTGCGCACATAGCTGTCGCCTATAACTCCGATTGTCTTGCCCTTCAGTGGGTCGGCTTGTTGTGCCTGCAAGGGCAGTGCGGCAAGGCATAGCAGTGAAAAGATAGCAGTAAGTTTTCTGAATTTCATTGTTTGGTAGAATAAGCGCGGACAGAAACGGAGCGAAGAAAGAGCTGCTTCCGTTTCTGTCCGCCAAGTAATGTTATTGTCGTCGTTTTATTTCATGCGATAAATCTCCGTTCCCGCCATGAGGAACGCGCCGAGACCGTAGTCATCGAAGTCGGGTTCGCGGTCGTATGTCACCGGTTGTGCCTCCTTAGGCTCTTTGCCCGAACCCTGAACGTAGCCGAGGAAACCGTCTTTGTGCAGGCAGTCGTTCACCATAGCGTTCCATGCCTTGTAGATGACTGGCTTGTACTCCTTGGCGTTGAGCAGTCCGTGGTTCACTCCGTAGGCCATACCGTAGGTGAACATGGCTGTTCCGGTAAGCTCCTTGCCGCCGTAGTTGTTTGGGTCGTGCAGACTGACGTTCCACAAACCGTCCTCTCGCTGTACCTTCTTCAAGGCTTCGCACATCGTGACGAGCATGTCGGCATATTCCTTGCGGTGGTCAGCATCCTTTGGGAGCAGTTCCAGCGCACGGCACATGGCCATGACAATCCATCCGTTGCCGCGCGACCAGTAGCAGTCTTCGCCGTTTGGCTCCTTGTATGGAGGGTCAAAGTCGGCGTCGCGCCACCACAGTCCGTCCTTCGGATTGTACAGACCGTTGTCTCCGTGTTTTGTCTTGGTATATTCATACATCTCGTAGGCTCTTTCGTAGTAGGCCTTGTTGCCGGTGAGATTGCCCATCTGTATGAATATAGGCATGGCCATGTGCACGGCGTCAATCCAGCTCCAGTCGTCAATGATGTTGGTAGCCATCATCGTGTCTATTGCGCTGCGTATGGCCTTTATGTAGCGGTCGGGGTGCGACGGATTGTTCTGATACAGGAAGATGTATGTCTGTCCGGCGCACAGGTTGTCCGCGTTGCGCGGCAGCACTCCGTTTTTCGTTCCACGCAGTTGCCAGTTGTGTTTCTCGCCCCAGTCCACCATGTAGTCTATGTAGCGTTTTTGCGGGTCAATCTTCCACAGTTCGGTCAGACCGACGTAGTAACAGCCGCGCGTCCAGAGGTTAGACTCGTAGCTCTTCTTGCGTGAAGGGTAGGCGATAGACTGTCCCGGGTCAGTCCATTTGTTCATGTAGTGGTCGTTGGCCAGTCGCATTGCGCTGAGCACATCCTGCTTCTTGGGCTTTGCGGTGCTTGCCGTAGCGGCTTCGGCGTTGCCGGTGGCCAACAGTGCGGCGCATAGCAATGGAGCGATAATCCTTTTTAGTTTCATAGTTTTTGTTGTAATCTGTTATTGTTGATAGTGTTGCTATTTGCAAATTTACTATTTTTTGCTTCGTTTGGCCGATTAACGGTATGCCTTTTTGGGTTCTTTAACTACGTGGCGGAGCGTTGCGCGCCCATCTCGGGCCTGTTGCCATGTTCCGCTGCCATGCAGCTTGTCTCTTCGCAGTCGCGCAGTGAGTAGTTGCGTGTTGTGCTGTTGGCCGTGTTCAACTGCTGATACACATTTTGGAAAACCCTTTCATTGATGAAGTTCATGAAGTCGGGGTTGTCCAAGTATTGACGGCAGAACTCCGTGTTCTCGTTCAGCATCCTTGCCACTATCATGAGCATGCTGTTGTTGAACTGCACTTGGGCAGTGGCTCTATTGCTGTTTTTCGCCGCGTTGACAAACGCTTCGTCTTCCTTCATGCGCTCCGGCAACTCGTCAAGTTGCTTCTTGGCCAACTCTTTGTTTTGCCAGTTGATGCCGTTGAACTGTTCAAGTATGTCGCTTAGTTTTGTAAGTTCCGGCTCCGCCTTGCCTCCTGCGCCATTTCCCATTGGCACAGGGTCAATTTCTGTGTCAGTATTCTCCAAGGCAAACTTCGCGTCGCCCATTTTTGTCACCTGCACTTGGTCGAGGTCAATGGCTTCGGTAAGCCCTTCAGTGAAGTCCTCGTCCTTCAGCTTCGGCAGTTTGCGCACCAGCAGCAGGAAGTAGGTGTACAGCTTTTCCCACTCCACGCTCTTGTATACTGTCACGGCGGCAATGAAGGGATAGGTGCGCAGAAATCCCTTGATGTTTCCCTTGCATTTTATCTGCTCCGTCTCTTCCAAAGCCTTGAACCTTTCAACGGCCACATTGACGACAGGGTCGAGCCTCTGCCTGTCCTCACCATTCCAATAGCGAGTGTTCACCTCTGTCACTTCGGCTTCGGTGTATATGTTTTGTCTTGCTATTCAGTTTCCTCGTAGTAATATGAATAGTCAATGCCTTTCATAAACATTTCGCGGTCGTCAACCTTGTCGGTCAACGCTGCCTGAAGCAAATGTTTGATAGTGCCACTGTCAGCCACGCTGCGTTCCATGGCTGCGAGATAGTCGCGTTTGTCTATCTTGCTCCAGTCCACGCATCTTCCGATACGCCTTTTCAGCATCAAGTCGAGCCATATCCGTGTGGCGCGTCCATTACCCTCACGGAAGGGGTGAGCCACGTTCATCTCGACATACTTGTCCACTATCTGCTCGAATGAGTTTTCTGGCATCTTTTCTATGGATGCAACCGACTGTTCAAGGAACTCGGCCGACGCAAACGTAAATCCTCCTTTTGAGATGTTCACAGTGCGCAGCCGACCGGCAAAATCATACAGCCCTCCGAAAATGTAAGCATGAATTTGCTTCAATCCGTTCAGTGTGCCTACCTCGATGCTGTCCATAAGACTGCTCCCAAACAGTGTGTACGCTTTGGATTTGCTCTTTCCGTCAATGGTTTCGTCGCTGTTGGTGAACCATTCAACGAAACGTGCCGATTTGGTGTTGGGCATACTTTTAGCCAACTCCACGATTCCGCGCGCATCAAGCACATCTGTCAAACGCATCTTGCCGTCAGGCGCTTTTATCTTCAACTGGTTAGTGGCACTAACCAGTTGGTTGTTCTCTTCCTTTAATTTGCTTTTCAGGTATTTCCAATAGTTGCGGTTCTTCGTGTAGTCGTCCTGTGCATTCAGCACTCCGAGAATGTCGGGCACAGAGAACCACCACTTGGCATTGTCATCGTCCCATATGGCACGCACCTCACGGTCGTTGAAAAAGCGTATAGATATCTTGTTCATGGCTCTCTTGTTGTTACACATTGAGAATATCGTCGAGCACACCTTTCAGTCGGCCCTCTATGTCGGCAATGTCCGAACGGATGTCGCTGATGGAGCGCAGTTCTACTGGCTTATAGAAATACTTGGTGAAAGACAGTTCATAGCCCACCACAACATTCTCTTCGTTATAGTAGGCATCGGGAGCGTATGGCAACACCTCCTTTTGCATGAAGCCGTCGATGCCGCCCGGATAGAGCAGTGGCACTTGCTCCGTGTCTTTCAACTGAGGGTCTGACTCAATGGGCGAATCAAGTTTTGTTGGCTTGGTATGGCATGGTTCAGCCGTTTCGCTACGGCGGCCGAGGTACTGACGCACCAGTTTTATTTTGGCGGCAGGCACTTTTACCTTGCACTGGTCCAACATCAGGAACATGGCGAAGTCGCCCACGGTATGACCGCCGAGGTTCTTCTTCCATGCATCGAGCACACGCCCGAGCAGGGCTACGTCTTCAGCCTTTTTCAGTTCTGGCAGCACAATGCCGTCAGGGTTCTCATAGATAATGCGAAGCGGACGCTCCACGACGACCTTCCAATATCCAAACTCCCTGTTGGGGAATATCTTGCTGCAATCAGTCTCCTTGAAGTCGGTGAGCAGTCGCAGTATTTCGGCGCGGTCGGCCTCGTTGGTCTCGCAGTTCTTCTCGCCCAAGTTCTTGCGCAGTGGTGAACATATCTTGGTGGCGTCGATGAGCTGCACCTTGCCACGGCGGCGCTCTTCCTTTCGGTTGGTCAACATCCAGATGTATGTGCCAATGCCAGTGTTGTAGAAATCTTTTTCAGGCATGGCGATGATAGCCTCCAAAAGGTCGTTCTCAATGATGTATTGCCGCAAGTTGCTCGCTCCGCTCCCTGCGTCGCCCGTGAACAAGCTCGAACCGTTGTGTACCTCAACGATGCGTGTGCCCAGGGGCGTGTCGTCCTGCATGCGGCTCACGTTATTGGCCAAGAACATCATCTGGCAGTCGCCGATGTCTGGCAGGAACGAAATCTCGCTGCCGTCCTTGCCCGTCACGGCGAACCGCGAGTCGGTGAATTTCGCCTTCTCCGTCTCCTTCAGTCCACGCTTCTTCAAATCCTCCTTCCACGGTGTGCCGAAAGGCGGATTGGAGATGCAAAAGTCGTAGGTCTCTCCGGCGTGGCCGTCTTGCGAGAGCGTCGAGCCATAGGCTATGTATTCACGTTGCTCGTTGCAGTCACGATATTGGAATGACTTTATCTCGCCCGAAATCATCAGGTCGGCCTTGCAGGTGGCATAAGTGTCGGGGGCCTGTTCCTGACCGTAAATGTTGATGGAAATATGCTTGCCACGCTCTTCGCCAAGCTGCTTGATGCGTTCTTGGGCTATAGTGAGGATGCCTCCAGTGCCACATGCTCCGTCGTAGATGCGATAGGTGGTGTCTTGCAGTTGGTTGGCAATGGGCATCACGGCGAGGTCGGCAAGCAACTTCACATAGTCGCGTGGCGTGAAGTGCTCTCCGGCCTCGGTCACGTTGTTCTCCTCATTGAAGCGGCGCAGAAGCTCCTCAAACACCGTTCCCATCGTGTGGTTGTCAAGAGCCGGAAGTTTCTCATTTCCCTCGTCGTCGAGCACAGGCTTGTTGCTCAGATTGATGCTGTCGGAGGTGAACTTCTCGATAATGCTACCCAAACGTTCTGTCTCCGTAAGGTTGTCGATTACTTGGCGCAGATGCAGCTTGTCCACAATGTCCTGCACGTCCTTGCTGAAACCGTTCAGATATTCCGTGAAGTTCATTTTCAGGCGTTGCGCGTCTATTTCGCTTTTCAGCGTCTTCATCGTAAACTTCGAAGTATTGTAGAACGGATAGCCTGTCACGCCATATAATATAGGCGCCTGGTTGTCGATGCGGTTCTTGTCAAGCTGCTCCTTCGTCGTGATCACCTGCTGCTTGGTGGGTTCAAGGAGCACGTCGATGCGGCGCAACACCATCATCGGCAGAATAATCTTCTTGTATTCGCTCTTGTCGAAAGCATACACAAGCACGTCGGTCGCTATGTTCCAAATGAACGAAAACAGTGAGTTGTATTGGGTCTGTTCCATTAATCTTCTTTTATCTTGATGCAAAAATAATAAATTATCAGCATAATGGAACTTAATGAATAACGCTGCAAAGATAATAAGTAATGTTCAAAGAATAACTTCCACAAGTTTGCGGATGCACATTCTGTAGTTTTCAAGCCCTGTCTTTTTTGGGCAAACTTGAGGAACTTATTCTTTTTACATTACGAACAGCCCCCAAGGCACATTACTAAGTTTGCTTTGGGGGCTGTTTGTCTTTGCACGAACGGCGCAGCATCTTGTCTCCTCTACGCTTCGCTTCTGTTGCAGAGGCAGACAGTACAGGTTTGGGCTGTGGGTTCAGAGTAGCTATGGATTAGAATCCGCCGCCGGGGCCTCCGAATCCGCCGCCTCTTGGAGGCCGGTTGCCTTCGCGGTTGCCTCCACGTTCGCCTCTCGGGCCGTTATCGCCGTCACGGCCGGGGCCGCCCTGGCGCATTCCCTGACGTGCAGCCTTTGTTCCGAAAAGGTTCATGCGGTAGATAACGTGGAGCATGGCGTAGTTGGTGATGGCGTTATACTCCACATCGCTGCGCTGCATGGCGTTGATGGTGCGGCTGAAGTTGCTCTGTTGGTGGAGCAGGTCGTAGAACTGCAGGCTGACGGTAAGCGGTTTGCCGGTGAGGAAGCTCTGGCTTATCTGTGCGTTCCACAGCAGTTCGTTGGTGTTGAGCGACGCGTCGTTGTAGCCTCGGCGACTGTTCATGTTGAGGTCTGTGGCCACTCTTGTGCCCCAAGGCAGCGTGAAGTTGGTGTTGAAGCCGTAGGAGAATTGCCAAGTGTCGAGGTTGTTGTTGCTCTGCAGGTTGTTGCGGGCGTGGTTGTAGCGCACTGAACCGGTCAGTTCAAACTCCATCCAGTCGTTGCGGTAGCTTGCCGACAGACGTTCCGACAGGTTAAGCTCCTTCGTGATGTTCTCCTGCGAGTCAGAATTGCGGTCGAGGCTGAGGTAGCCCACGTTGTTTGCGTAGCGCACGTCGGTAGATGTGTTGATGTTGAAGTAGCCTGTAGTGTCGATAGACGTGTTGTACATCACCGATGCAGTGGTGCTCCAGTTGCCGTTGATGTTCACCGGCTGTGTGGTGCGTCCGCCGGTCACGGGGTCGTAAGTCACCTTCTGCGCTATGCTGTTGCTCGTGTTGGCGTAGCCGAGGTTGAACATTACGGAAGCCTTGTGCCGCTCGAAGTAGTTGTTGTAGAAGAGATACATGTTGTTGGTGAACGACGGCTTCAGTCCGGGATTACCTTTCGAGATGTTCAGCGGGTCGCTGTTGTCGGTTATGTCGAGCAGGTCGGTCATCGAGGGCTGCGATGTGGTACCGCGATAGTTGAACCTGAGCTGGCTCACCTTGGATATCTTCCAGCGGAAGTCGGCCGTCGGAGTGACGTTGGTCACGGTGCGTGTGGTGTCTACGTTGCGTCCCCGGTAGTTCTGGATGAACTTGGTTTGCTGCGGCATCACCGTCACTCCCACGTTCAAGTTGTACGCCTTGCGTATCACGCGCAGCATGAGCTGTATGTCATGTATGTAGTTTTTGTACTCCGAGTAGCGGCTCAGGCTGTCGTCGCGGTAGGAGGTGTAGGGGTTGTCGAGCCGGGAAAGGAAGTTGTCCCAACCGCGATAGGAGATGCCGACGTTGCTGAAATAGTCTGTGCCAAGGTTGCTGAAGTCATACGTGGAGCGGTCGCTCTTGGTGTATTTATACTGGAACTGATAGCTGAACTGCAGGAACGTGGCCTTCATTATAGGTTCGCTGTAGGTCAATCTTGCGCTGTAGTTCATGTTCTTCTGCGGCGTAAGGTTGAAGCGGTTGGTCTGGTAGGTGGAGTCGTTGCCGAGATAGTTCTTCGTCTGATACAGGTGTACGTCGTTTGTCTGCAAGTTTTTGCTGTTGCTTTCAGTGTAGCTGGCGTTCAAACGCAGGGTGATGTTGCGCCCCATGGAGTTGAGCTTGCGGTTGATTTGCAGCGAACTGCCCACCTTTTTCGAGTCGCTGTATGATATGGAACGGTTGCGCCTGTAGTTCACCATGAGCGAGTCGGCGGCCAACTTCGCCATGTCTTCAGTGGCGAGAGGGTTGTCTACATACTTGTAGGGGTCGGCGTTGTATGTTCCAGACTCGCTTGTGCTCATGCCGTCGCTGGTGGAATAGCTGAACTCAGGGCGCAGCATGATGTTGGTCATCGTGTCGGGTGTCCACTCCAAGCGCATCTGTGCGTTCCACGAGTTGCTGCGCGAGTAGTTCTGGCGTATGCTGTTGGAGAACGACCCCGTGGTGCTCACGAAGTTCTCCGATGAGGTTTTGCTGTAAGCGTCGCCGTCGCTGTGGTTCCAGCGCACACTTCCGTCAAGCTTCAACACGCCCTTCTTCTCGTAGTTCATGTTGACTCCCACCATCTTGCTGGCGTTCAGACCCGAGCGGCCGCCGCCGAAGCGGCCTCCACCTCCGCCACCGGGGAAGCCCATGTCGTTCACGTTGTTGGCGTTGCCGAAGCCCATGAACCTGAGTTTGTCGTTGAAGCGTGCCGCCATTGTGCGTGCCGCGTAGCGGTCTTGCGTGCCTATGCCGAGGTCGGTGTTGGAGAACATGCCCTTGTTCATGCCCTTCTTCAGACCGAAGTCGAGCACTGTCTGCTCCTCACCGTCGTCTATGCCCGACACACGAGCCAAGTCGCTCTTCTCGTCATACGCCTTCACCTTCTCGACGATGGATGTCGGCAGGTTTTTCATTGCCGTCTTGGTGTCGCCGGTCATAAACTCCTTGCCGTCAACGAGCACCTTCTTCACCGTCTTGCCGTTGATTTTTATCGTGCCGTCGTCACTTACTTCGGCTCCGGGTATCTTCTTCACCAGTTCCTCCACCACAGAACCCTCCGGTGTGCGGTATGCGGCAGCGTTATATATAAAGGTGTCTTCCTTGAGCGTCACCTTTGCCATGTTTGACACGATGGTTGCCCCCTTGAGCATGATGGCGTCGGGCGACATGGCCACTGTGCCTACGGCCACATCCTTGCCGTCGGCCACGGTGATGTTGCGCGTGTAGCTCTTGAAACCTATGCAGGTAATCTTTACAATGTACTTGCCGTCGGCCGGTGCGGCTAGCTTGAAGTCGCCATTGTCTGCCGTGACAACACCTTTCACCAGTGTGCTGTCGGTCTTCATCAGCTTCACTGTGGTCATCGGAAGCGCTTCGTTTGATTCCTTTTCCACCACTTTTCCGGTGATGGTGCGCTGCGCAATTGAGGGAATGACTGCCAAGATAGCGACAATCATCAGGAGGAGTTTCTTCATTGTCTTTATGGGGTTGGTTTCTGTGTCGTTATGGTTTTGCTGCCGTAGTCTTATGGTTTTGCTGCCGTAACCTACTTTTTGTATGCCTTTGTATGACTGCCTTTGCTCCCGAAAGTTTAACGTCTGCAAATTGTCAGGCAGACATTTTTCGGTGTTCTTGTCGTTTCTGTCGATGGAACAGCGGCGGTCACAACTGTTTAGCAAAGATTAATAGACGTCTTGCTCGGGCGGATTTCGAGCGTAAAAAGGCGTTTCGATGAAGCCAAAAGTAAGGCGGAGCGGCTGTCCAGCCACTCCGCCTTTTACGAATATAGGGTATTTATCCTGATGTTATTAGAACTGTCCCTTCAATAGCGTTAGAACTTTGCCATCTTGATTGCGTCCACTGCGCACTCGCAACCCTTGTTGCCGAGTTTGCCGCCGCTGCGCTCACGTGCCTGTTCAATGTCGTTTGTGGTGAGCAAACCGAATATTATAGGCACTTCACTTGTGGCGTTGAGCTTAGCGATGCCCGCTGTGACTCCCTGGCAGATGTAGTCGAAGTGGGGAGTGTCGCCCCTTATGACGCTGCCGAGGATGATTATCGCGTCGAAACTGCCGTTGAGCGACATCTGGTGGGCACCGTAGATGAGTTCAAAGCTGCCCGGCACTGTCTTCACGTGGATGTTCTCCGGCAGAGTGCCGTGCTTCTCCAGCGTGTCCACTGCGCCCTGAAGCAGTGCGCCCGTTATCTCTTCGTTCCATTCGGCCACTACAATTCCGAAGCACATGTTGCTCGCGTCGGGCACTGAAGCCGTGTCGTAGCTTGAAAGGTTGTGGAGTGCGGTTGCCATGGTTGCGTTATTTTGTGGTGGCGCGTTCGATGTATTTGTCTATGGTCTGATACTGCATGGAGTTGAAATACTTCTGCTTGATCTCCTGATACAGTTTCAGAGCGTCATCTTTCTTGCCCTGGCTTTCGAGTATCTCGCCGGCCTGAATGAGGAATGTGGGCGAGAGACTGTTGTTGTCGGCCTTTTCAGCGGCTTTCTTCAGGTGCTCCACAGCCTTGTCGAGCTGGTTCAGGTGAGCGTAAGCGTTGCCGAGTGCGCCTTCAGCTGCGGGGCTTATCATCTTGTCGCTCTTGGTGTCGAACTTCTCAAGGCTGGCGGCAGCCTCGTTCCACTTGCCAAGATTGGCATAGCAGAGACCTGCGTAGAGGTTGGCAAGGTTGCCGGCGTCGGTGCTGCTGTAGTCGCTTGCTATGGCCACGAAGCCGGGATAGCCTGCGCCGTCGCCCTGGAGAGCCTTGTCAAACTGCTCCATACCGAAGTATTCCTGACCTTTGGCCAAGATGGTGCTGGCCTTGTCCTCGCGCGGAGCGGCCACATAGTTGTCGTAAACGATATATCCAGCTATGATTACCACCACGGCAATCACACCGCAAAGGAGTGCTTTCCTGTATTTCTGGAAGAATGCTTCCGTATTGTTCATTGACTCCTCCAGGTTGAGTGAGCCTTGGGGCTGTTGGTTTTGTGCCATTATTATTTTTAAAAATTAGTTACGTTGATTGGTTGGCAAAATTACTTATTTTCTCTCGTTTAGTGAAATTTATGGTGGAATTTTTTGTTTTCCGGCCAGTTTGTGGGCCGTCTTTGGGAGGTATAAAAGTCGGTCTCGCGGAAAAGACCCGAAAAACTGTAAGCAAAATCGGGTTGTTTGCTTACAGTATACATCGTGTATAAGACATAAAGACGATACTGTAAGCAAAAATAGACGGTTTGGTTTCGAACCGTAAACGGCCTGTTTACGATCGTAAGTAGGCCGTTTACGAGGGCTAAACGGGTCGTTTTCGAGGGTCACCTGCAAAAGCGTGTGGATTAAGCAAAAATCTTTGTTAGTCTGAAAAGG